>JBFIIJ010000349.1:0-2990 GCA_041601315.1 Gammaproteobacteria bacterium | reverse complement strand
TTATCTGCTTCTGTTTTCGTGTCTTTTTTATAATTTGTATCCTGACGATTTAAATTGACCGCATGTTTCTGTTTATAAATATCAAATACTTTATCTGCATCCAATCCAGCACACATCATCGCTGAAACCAAAAAGTGTAAAATATCGATTAATTCAACACGAATATTTTGCATATCAACTTCGTCTTTACTCCACCACTTCCATAATAATTCTTCATCAAGTTCGGTTAATTCTTCTTTCATTGCTTTTGAATAGTTCATCAACCATTCGTTTGGTAAGTCATTGACCATCAGTTTATTCTCGGCAACTGCAGCAATAATTGATTCCATATTTAAATCCTGACCGGATTTATCTTTAAGTTTGTTTTTTGTAAAGACGTAATCATTCAATTCTGTCTGCATTTCGAAAATCTTGTCTAACATGGCCTGGCTCCGCAATAAGATCTATTTGTATTGAGTTATATCTTGCTAACTTACCACGATTACGGCCTATGACAAATCCTGCCCCATGTATATAATCGCGCTTCCTTTTGAGTCCCGTAAATTATGCCTTTAATCACTTTTGATGAGATTTCCCTCGAATTCGGCGACCAGATGATCCTGAATAAGGTCAGTATGGCGCTGGAGCCGGGTGAGCGTGTCTGCCTGATCGGACGTAATGGCGCGGGTAAATCCACCTTAATCAATATTATTAATAACAGGATTGAGGCTGACAGCGGTGAAATCGTAAAACAATCTCATCTCAGGGTGAGTCAATTAGAACAAGCACTTCCGGAAATTCGCGATATCACTGTCAAAGAATATGTCGCCGAAGGTCTGAACCATTTACAAATTTTATTAAAAGAATATGAAGTCCTTTCTCACAAGGATATCAAAAGTAATCCCCACTTATTACGGGAAATAGAAGATTTACAACATCAAATCGAAGCGGAAGGCGGCTGGAATATTGATCAGCGTGTAGAAACCATTATTTCTGAACTTAATCTTCCTGCAGAGTTAAAGATGGATGAGTTATCTGGCGGTTGGCGTCGTCGTGTTGCGCTAGGTAAAGCATTAGTGAGTAATCCTGAATTATTATTACTGGATGAGCCAACTAACCATTTGGATTTAAGTACCATTGAATGGTTGGAGAATCGTTTTAGTAATTTTAGAGGTGCGATACTTTTTATTACACATGATCGTGCCTTTCTGCAAAAACTCGCTACACGAATCATAGAACTTGATCGCGGCAGACTTTCCAGTTGGCCGGGAACCTACCAGGATTATTTAGTAAATAAAGAAAAAGCCCTGGAAGAAGAAGCAAAAACCAATGCCTTGTTTGATAAAAAACTGGGTGAAGAAGAAGTCTGGATAAGACAAGGCATTAAAGCCAGACGCACTCGTAATGAAGGCCGCGTACGTTCGCTTGAAGCAATGCGTAAAGAAGTAGCAAAGCGATTAAAGCGGCAAGATAAAGCACGTATACATATTGAAGAAGCAGAACAATCCGGACGCAAAGTTATCGAAGCACATAATATTTGTCACCGTTACGGTGAACAACCGTTAATCGATAAACTGTCTTTAAAAATCATGCGCGGTGATCGAATTGGTTTAGTCGGTAATAACGGCGTTGGTAAAAGTACGCTATTAAAAATAATGTTAGGGGAAATCAAACCGAATTCGGGTACGGTAAAGATTGGCACTAACCTTGAAATTGCCTACTTCGATCAATTACGCAACACACTTGATCCGGAAAAAACCATTGCCGAAATTGTTGGCGAAGGTGGCGACTATATAAAAATAAATGGTAAGGATCGTCATGTTATTGGTTATCTACGAGGATTCTTATTTACCGCCAAACGTGCCATGACAAAGATTAAAGTTTTATCCGGTGGTGAAAAAAATCGCGTTATTCTTGCCAAGCTATTAACCAAACCAAGTAACCTGATTGTACTTGACGAACCAACCAATGATCTTGATGTTGAAACTCTGGAAGTTTTGGAAGATCGACTCTCGGAATATAAAGGCACATTAATTATTGTCAGTCATGATAGAGAGTTTGTTGATAACGTCGTCAGTAGTATTCTGGTATTTGAAGATTCCGGCGTTATTCAAAACTATGCAGGTGGATTCAGTGATTGGGCAAGACACGGCAAACATCTTGCCGAAATGGATAATCCTATCGGAAAAAAAGAAAACAATGATTCTGATAATTCAAATAAAAAACGGACAGGTAATAAAAAACTCAGTTATAAACTAAAACTGGAACTGGATTCACTACCTGACAAAATTGAATCATTGGAAAAAGAAGTTGCTGAACTGGAAAAACAAACTAACGCTGATGATTTTTATTCAAAACCATATGAGGAACAACAACCCGTACTGGATGGATTAAAAGAAAAGCAAGACGCACTGGATGATTCGATATATCGCTGGTCAGAACTTGAGAACATGGAAAAAGAGTTACAATCTTAATGCAGTTAGATAGACGCTATCTAATCCATGGTTTCTTACCTGCGTTTTGTTCTGCTTGTTGCTTTGCTGTTATGGCAACCTGTATCAAAGTAGCTTCATCTGAATTACCCGCGCCGCAACTGGTTTTTTTTAGAAGTATTTTTGGTTTATTAATAGTTCTACCTTTCGTATTACCTCGCGGAATACAATTTATAAAAACACCCGTACTAAAACTTCATATTTTTCGTGGTTTTATCAGCATTTTTGCGATGACCTGTTTCTTTTACGCCATAGGTCATGTTGGTTTATCTGAATCCACTTTATTAAATGCAACATCACCATTGTTTATTGGATTGATGTCTATGCCTGTCCTAAAAGAAAAAATAAGTTTACGAACGGCGATCGCATTAGTCGTCGGCTTTATCGGAGTTGCCTTTATTCTAAAACCCGGTACCGCTCTGTTTACCTTTGCTGCATTAATTGGGCTTTGCTCCGGTTTTTTTATTGCCTGTGCAAAAATACTAGTTCGCTATATGGCAAGCACCGAACCCGTCATGC
>JBFIIJ010000348.1:0-3020 GCA_041601315.1 Gammaproteobacteria bacterium | reverse complement strand
CCAATATCTCAAATAGAGAATAACCGGTAATATCGATAAATTTTTCATTAACATATTCAATTTTACCCACAGCATCAGTCACCATAATAGCGTCATGGCTCTGTTCGATTACCATGGAAAACTTTTTGACTCTTTCCTTTTCTAGCAGCAACGCCTGCCTGGTTTTTTCTAGAATATTTTCAGCTTCGATTTCTCTCGACTGAAATTCTTTACTTTTTATTCGTAAAACACGTTTAGTTTCTATTAGAGTAAAAAAAAGATAAGAAAGAAAAATGCCCAATACAATTATGATAGATATAAATATAGCGCCTTCGTTTATTTCAGAATCTGGAACTGAATCTAATTTATCTACAGATGACGCTTTACTAAAATTCTGGGTTAAATTATTAGACTTAAAGTCTGAGACAGAGGACAGTTTTTCTACATCCGCAGAAATTACATTATTTGAGAACGTTAGAATGCACAGGATAAAAACTATCCCTACGATTGATGCATATGTTGTTTTTATCAATGTCATATAACCATTCTGAAAAGCTTTCATTTGCTTTCTGTTCCCTCAATTTAGCGGCCGTATTCGCGGAAGCTTTATGGTAATAATGGTTAAAGTCTTATTTTCATTAGCATTTAAACGGATATTCCTGCCTCCAATATTCAACAAAACAGGTAAAGAACCATATAAAAATGCCGATATAGCTTTAATGGATAAGCAAATTCAGGTGCATTTTTTTGCTTAGGATTAAAGACTGGTTTTCTCTGAATAAACTCAGATTTTCTGGTTTAAATTCAGCTGGGAAAATAAAGTCCACAATCTAGACGTGTGCTTCTAGTAAAAGATAATATCGTCAAACAAAAATTTGCTAAGAAATTGCTATAGAAAAACCAATGCAAAGTAGATGTCGTTGCAATTGGTCAGGAAAGTGTCGCTATGCAACAACAGTTTCACTACGAAATTATTTTCATGGATTGCCAAATGCCCGCTATGGACGGTTATGAGGTAACAAAGACACTCAGGGAAAACGAAAGAGGTAGTAACAAACATCAGGTTATAATTGCAATGATAGCAAATGCCATTGTAAGTGATCGTGAAAATTGTTTTAGTAAAGGTATGGATGACTATCTATCAAAACCCGTCAGTGTTGCTAAGCTAAGGTTGATACTAAATAAGTGGAGTAACTTATCATTACTAAATAAAACCGGCTAATAACAAAATTTGATAAAAAATATTTAAAAATTTACGGGAAAACCACCTATAATATTACTGATAAATCATTTGAAAAGGGATGTTCAGCTAATGTTCTCAATTATGCTTCCGATATACAGTTCATAGTTTTGGACAGGTTAGTGAGATAATGGAATTTTCTAGTAACACAACGCAACTCATTCTAGACATAGATGATTTGGCAACACTGCCAGATATTTATATGCAATTACGCAAAGTATTAGATGATCCTGAGTCTTCAATGAATGATATTTCAAAAGTCATTTCATCAGACCCGGTTTTAACAGCAAATATTTTGAAAATTGCTAATAGTGCTTTTTTTGGTTTTGCTTCAAAAGTTGAAACTGTATCAAGAGCAATTAATTTACTAGGCTCACAACAAACACACGATTTAACATTAGCCATGATTGTCGCTGATAAATTTAATCCTGATACGATTGACTTTATTGAGATGGATGAATTCTGGTACAACAGTGTGCATTGCGGTATTGTTGCCAGAATTATTGCAAAAAGATGTAACGTACTGGATTGTGAGCGTCTCTTTGTCGAAGGAATGCTACATAATATAGGTCACCTTGTCCTTTATATGAAACAACCATTTGATGCAAAAAAAGCGAAAGAACAATTTTATAACGAAGGAAAAGATTTATATAAAATTGAAAGAAGTATTATGGGCTTCGACTATGCTGAAATAGGTTCTGCTTTAATGAGAAACTGGGGCTTGCCGCTAAGTATTCAAACATCCATTCGATATCACACTGAACCAGAAAAGTCCGATAAATTTCATCTGGAATGCTCAATCATTCACCTCGCTTATATCATCACAATGGCTGCTGAACATCCGGATATTAAAGATAGTTTAATCGAATCGATAGATCCATCAACGTCTACATATATAGAACTCGACGAGGATATTATAAACGAAATAATTACCGAAGCTGATCCTCATATAACAGAGCTTCTTACCTTAATGTTTGGTCAAACTAAACGAAGTGCTTGAAGCTCTTCGTCTTCTTCAATTCCTTCAACTTCTTCATCTACAGGCCATGCAGAGACACAATTACGACCCGCGTCTTTAGATTTATATAACGCTGTATCAGCTTGTTCAATAATCTCTCCCGGATTACTGGCACCGTATATTGAACATGCCACACCGAAACTTGCGGTAACCTTTAGTCCTGCAGTTGTTCTGATACCGGCACCGCACTTTGTTTCAACAATATGCCGCATTCTTTCTGCTATCTCTATAGATTGATCTTCATCTGCATCCATTAAGATAATACAAAATTCTTCACCGCCATAGCGACAAATATAATCATTTGCTCTTAATACCGATGACAACGCCTTGGCAAATATTTGAATCACTTGATCACCAACGGAATGTCCATAAGTATCATTAAATACTTTAAAATGATCGATATCCGTCATGATACAAGAAACAACACGACTACTATCTATAAGAGAAAAATATTCTTTATCAAACTTATGAAAAAATGCTCTTCTATTTAAACAACCTGTCATAGGATCCCGGGTTGCCATTATTTTAAGTTTTTTGTTTTGTTCCATTATCTTCTGCTGGGAAGCTTCTAATTTACCGAGAGTATCTATTAATTCATTATTCTTTTTTTCTAACTCTGTTACGTCACTAAAACTGACCATAACACCTTTCACTTCACTATTGTCACCATAAATAGGTGCACTATTAACAATAAATTCGCTTATATTTTCATCACCATTATCTCTCAAAAGATGTACACCTACTCGAGGTTTGCCATCATCAATCACACTCACCCATGGCATT
>JBFIIJ010000347.1:0-3036 GCA_041601315.1 Gammaproteobacteria bacterium | reverse complement strand
GCCAATTTTTCAATTTTCTAATCCAGGTTAAATATGCAATATTAATATTATTATAATAAAAAACCCCAGAGCTAATCTGTGTCAAATGTTTAAATTTATATTCACCTCTATTTGCCCTGTAAAATCCATACTTAAGTGCATCCACGAAGGATTTAGGTTTTAATTCTTGTTGCAAGAGTAAATATAATTCTTCTCTAGTTTTGGGACGATAGAAACAATCAAGATCTTCAAAAATATTATTTCCAATAAATATTGCTGGCTTTCTATAATAACAAGCCTCTACCGCCATTGACGTACCAATACTAATTACTATATCAGCTTGCTCCATTAATAAATAACTATTTAGATTCGATTCAGGTGCAAAATGAGTAGCTACAGATGAATATTCTTCTATGATTTCATTCAACAGCTTCCTTTCATTTCCTTGAAGGTTCCGACTATTTGGGTGCCATCGAACATAAATATCAAATTTATCAACGATTTCTTTCCTTTCAAGAATGCATCTAACACTTTCATAAAAATTAGGAAACAAATCATCTTCTTTTGTATACCCAGGCATGCCAAAAAATTCTGTAAAAGTACCTACATAAATCATCATTTTTTTCTTTTTAGAATCAACGTTAATACTTAGTTCATTCGAAAATTGATTTGAAAATTGATAAAAACCAACATAATTAAAACCTTTTGAAGTGGAACCTCTCGAGAAATCAAAATATTTTGTTGCTGCACTGTAAAACTCATACTCTTTACCATTAGACAAAGCGACTTCAGCCATGCTTAATATCTTTTCTTTAGTATAATTCAAATCATTCATATAATGAGTTGGTCGTTTATCATATGAATTAGTAGTTGCACCTGATATAAAAGTTCTAAAAGGTATACCTAGATGTTTTGCTGCGTAGGTCACTGGACCATCACATGCGCGCCTACCATTCCAAACATATACAAATTCAATGTTATTTTCAAATAACACATGTTTTGCTGATAAGTAAACTGATATTGAATCATTAAGTAATTCAAAGATTCGATTTTTATGCCGAGATACTTCAAATAACCCGTCATGAATCTCAGCCGCAATTGTGCAAAACACAGGCCATCCAAATGGAACATCATATAAAGTAAAATTAATCAGATCATTTGCAGTTTCAAAATTTGGTAATGAATAGACAGTATCTTCATAAGAAAAGTGAATATGCTCAACATTTGAATCTAATACTTTTTTTTCAGTATAAAATGTCTGCTTGTTACATTCTTTACATAATTTTTTTATTCTTTCAGGATTACTTGGACAACCTTTAAGAGAACCAATGCAAGACAATAAAAACACTTGATCTCCTTTAGAACTATGTTCCAATGCAAGCTCAATAGCTTCAGCATGATGAACTACCCACCGTTGAGTATGAGAATATATTAAAACTTTCATATTAAATATTTATTATTACAACATTAGTAATATTTACCAATCTCACACTTTTAATAACCTCATAATATTTAACCTATATTAATTGATACTCATTAGCGCTTGACACCTTATTTAAGATCGCCGACACAAGGTTAGATGCAGAACACTCTCGAGATTCAAAATTCACTAAGCCTACTTCATTTTGAGCTTCGTGGCTCAAACTATTTTTTAGTTTTTTATAGAACATAAACACATCAGTTAATACTTGTCCATCTGACTTTAAAGTAGAGTTGCGTCAAGAAGTTGATTTTTGATAATGAGAAATTATTGTTTGGTAACTGATGCGAGATTAAATAGCCTACGCTATTGCTATTGCTATTTCTTTTGCTTTTGTTTTCTATCTCTTCTGCTAAATAATTAGCTCGTATAAAGCTATAAGTTACTAATACATCTCAGTATTGATTTATCCAATAATGAGAAATAATTATACATACAATTGTTGGGTGCATATGATATTCTTAATATATTGGCAAATGAGATTCTATGTTGATAAGGCAATTGCTTCACGTTTCTAACCATTTAACCAATTCAAATACTTCTGCATATTTAACATCTATCCTTTGACCGGCATTCTTTGCCTCATTGAAAAAAAATTCAATCCATTTATTACCGGTTCGCTCCATTTCCGATTCATGTGCTCTAATAGCCTTTTCTTTCGTATCCCAATAGTTGCTTATATCTACGTAAAAATTTCCACGAAATTCAAGAGTCGAATGATACCAATTACTCCGATACATAAGCATTCTGGATACATGTCTACAACTGTGTAGTGAAGCTCTGGCCACAGCTTGATGATCATGATGGATATCTCCAATCCAGTGTGCGTAGACTTTTTCAATTTTCTTTTCTTCGATGATTCTGAGTATTTCTATATTAAGCTCATCCACAAACTCAACTTCCAGTGTTTTAAAATTACCGCAAATCAGTTCCTTAACACCAAGGATTTTCATTGCTTCTTTCGCTTCTTTCAAAGCTATTTTGCTGGAACGGACTGTTTGATTGTGTTGATTTGAAAAACCCGAAACTGTTGGGACATAGACAAAGACATTATCACCATCGGACGCATGCTTTGCTAATGTACCTCCACAACCTAGTTCTACATCATCAAAATGAGCACCTATCGCGAGTATGTTCATCTAGTTTCCTCTTAGAAGTTGTTGTGATTGTTTAATACCACAATTAAATAACATATCCAGACTGCTGAGGTAAGGCAAAAACCCATCAAATAACTGTGGATAAATTGGGTGGGTAAAATTTTGCCAAACCACCTTGATTCCCGCATCACTGAATATGTTCTCATCCAAGTAAGCTTTTGCGCCTACGCCTGATAAATAATGAGTTGCATTATTTTTCGTTAATAAATTTATAAGTAAATCATTTTTACTGCCTTCTGGATTCATATTACTGGATAAAACAAATGGGATTTTAACGTTAAATAAATTCATCAATAATTCTATTGATTTTAAATTAAATTCACTTAAATATTCGCAAGGTTCTGAATACAAGCATTCAATCTCCGGTAATATTTCTTTATAGAATGGTGCGTTTTTGTAATTCACATCCAATGTATGAAG
>JBFIIJ010000346.1:0-3054 GCA_041601315.1 Gammaproteobacteria bacterium | reverse complement strand
TTTACAACTTCTCATCCTATGGAGTTTTCAGATAGCTTGATCGAAGTCTATAGTCGTGTACCTGAATTAGTCAGTCATTTACATTTACCGGTTCAAAGTGGCTCGGATCGTATTCTTGCTTTAATGAAACGCGGTCATACTCGTCTTGAATACAAAAGCAAAATTAAACGTTTACGTGCTATCCGGCCAAACCTGAGTATGTCTTCTGATTTTATTATTGGTTTTCCGGGTGAAACCGATAAAGATTTTGAAGATACAATGAATTTAATTGCTGATATTGGTTTTGATCATTCTTTCAGTTTTATATATAGCCAACGTCCGGGCACGCCTGCATCCAATCTTCCCGACGATACACCGATGCTGACGAAAAAAGAACGTCTCGCCATATTACAAAATCGCATTACTCAAAAAGCGGCTGAAATAAGTTCCGCTATGATTGGCACAATACAGACTATACTTGTAGAAGGACAATCGAAAAAAGATCCTGAGCAACTTCGTGGAAGAACAGAAAATAATCGCGTAGTGAATTTTACAGGTTCAAAAGATTTGATAGGTGATTTTGTTGATATTGAAATTACAGAAGCATTACCAAATTCATTACGCGGAGTATTACCTGAAACAACTACACTTGATCAGGCTGCCAATCTTTAATTCTAAAATTATTCCATACAACTATTAACGCAATAACTTCAAACGATTTATTACTCGAGCCAGCTGATAACCAGCGCTTGTCCAACTTGTGTGGTCCATTAGACAAACATTTACGGCAAATTGAACGGTTTATCGGTGTTGAAATAAATAATCGAGGTAATAACTTTCATGTCAGTGGCGATCAAAAATCGATCGAATTAACTGAAAACATTTTAAAAGAAATGTATGCCGCAACAGAAGCCGAGCCGTTGTCACCTGAACGCGTTCATCTCTTATTACAAAGTATTAATCTTGAAGATGAACTCGAAGAAGATATCGAAGATGAAGTATCTATAAAAACTAAACGCGGCATTATTCGTGGTCGCACAACGAATCAAAAACTGTATCTTTCAAATATACAGGCACACGATATTAATTTTGGTATTGGTCCTGCCGGAACAGGAAAAACCTATCTTGCCGTTGCCTGCGCAGTAGCTGCAATGGAACAAGATCGTGCACGCAGACTTGTTTTGGTCAGACCTGCTGTTGAAGCTGGAGAAAAACTGGGGTTTTTACCCGGGGATATGGTGCAAAAAGTCGATCCTTATTTACGTCCGCTTTATGATGCATTATACGAAATGCTCGGTTTCGAAAAGGTCGCAAAATTAATAGAACGAAATGTCATTGAAGTTGCACCCTTGGCATTCATGCGTGGTAGAACACTCAATGAAGCCTTTATCATTCTTGATGAAGCACAAAATACAACGGTCGAACAAATGAAAATGTTCTTAACACGTATTGGATTTAACTCTACCGCGATTGTTACCGGTGATATAACTCAAATAGATTTACCTTCAACCAAACAATCTGGTCTACGACATGTTATTGATATATTGAACGAAGAAAAAGAAATTAGTTTCACCTTTTTTAAATCAAAAGATGTTGTGCGTCATCCACTAGTAGCCCGTATTTTAAATGCTTATGAAAAGCATGAACAAAAGTCATCGGATAATTAATAACTCTTAATGAGTATCAATTTGGACATACAAAATGTATCTGGATCTGATAACCTTCCTGATAACGAATCAATCACAAAATGGGCAGGGTTGGCACTGGATAAGCAGCATCAAGATGCAGAAATTACGCTTAGAGTAGTTGACATAAACGAAGGTCAGACACTCAATAAAGAATGGCGTAAAAAGGATTCAGCAACTAATGTATTATCCTTTCCTGTAGGAGAACCCATTGAACACGCACCAAATTTATTAGGTGACATTGTTGTTTGTGCACCGATTGTTGAAAAAGAAGCTAAAGAACAGGGAAAATCTATTGAAGCACATTGGGCACATTTGATCATTCACGGTATTTTGCATTTACAAGGATATGATCACGAATCTGATGAAGAAGCCAGTGTAATGGAAACAAAAGAAATTAAGATATTAAAAAAAGCAGGTTACACAAACCCCTATGAAGCAGACTCAAAATAATGGCTGACAAGAAACAACTTAATTACGGAAAGTGGCTAAAACGTTTCGCCAGTTTATTTTCTCGCGAACCGGAAGATCGTGATGCCCTGATCGAAATATTAAGAAAATCCGAACATCGTAAGCTTCTTGATCCTGATGCCTTGTTGATGATCGAAGGTGCATTACATGTTTCTGAAATTCAGGTGCGTGACATTATGGTGCCGCGTGTACAAATGATCGTTATCGAAAACAATGCCGAACCGGAAGATATTATTTCCGTCGTCGTAGAATCAGGCCACTCCCGTTTCCCTGTTGTCGGTGATTCTAATGATGAAATTCTGGGTATTTTGTTAGCCAAGGATTTATTAAACTACTATGCTAATCCCGATAAGGACTTTGACATTAAAGATGTAATGCGCGCGACCGTGTTTATACCGGAAAGCAAACGACTTAATGTTTTATTAAGAGAATTTCGAACCAGTCGCAACCATATGGCGATTGTTATAGATGAATATACCGGTGTAGCTGGCCTGGTTACTATTGAAGATGTTATTGAAGAGATAATTGGCGAAATTGAAGATGAGCACGATCTGGAAGAAGAAGAAGAAAACATCAACTTACACGAAAACAATCGCTACACAATTAAAGCATTAACTTCCATTGAAGAATTTAATGATTATTTTAATATGGAAGTTAACGATGATGAATACGATACAGTTGGTGGATTAGTCATCAATACGTTTGGTCACTTACCAAAACGAGGTGAAAGTATTGATTACTATGATTTTAATATAAAGGTAATACGTGCAGATAAACGACGTGTTCATCAATTACTTTTTACGCGTCTGGACGAACAAAAAGACACAGAAGAAATATTTGAAGAAGACGCTGAAGAATAACACTTCCCTATCCTAAAAAATTAATCTGGCTTGATGAGCTTGTTACCAGAAAATAAATT
>JBFIIJ010000345.1:0-3076 GCA_041601315.1 Gammaproteobacteria bacterium | reverse complement strand
TTTCGCGAGTGTGTTGTAATTTTTGTTCGTAGCTGGAAATATCACTGCCTACTTTATAAAAATTTGACTGCATATTGTTGAAGTGTTGATTAGCTTCGCTTAGTCCTTCACGTTTCTTTTCTATTTCCGCTTCCGTTTCGCGTACTTTTGCAATCGCTGCTTCAACAGCATTCTCTCGTTTGCCTGCGCCATCTTTTAACGCACTCATTTCCTTGTTCAAATCGCGCCAATTTAATGCAAGTAACTCAGAACCAACTTGTCGTTGCTCTTGTTTTAAAAGCTTATAACGTTCAGCAGCTTTTGCCTGACGTTGCAAATGATTTAATTGTTTTTCCAGTTCTTCGCGAATATCGGTTAATCGCTCGATATTTTCTTTGGTGTGCCTGATTCGATTTTCAGTTTCACGACGACGTTCTCGATATTTAGAAATACCAGCCGCTTCTTCGATATAAGTTCTTAATTCTTCAGGTTTTGCGTCGATTAATCTGGAAATCATACCTTGTTCAATAATGGCATAACTACGGGGACCCAGACCGGTACCAAGAAAAATGGCAGTAATATCACGACGGCGACATCGAGTGCCGTTTAGAAAATAAGTTGAAACAGCATCGCGGTTTATCTGACGTTTAACCGAGATTTCATTATAGCTGGCATATTGGCCGCCAATTTTTTTCTCGGAATTATCAAAAACAAGTTCAACGGAAGCCTGTCCAACAGGTTGGCGAGCGCTCGATCCGCTGAAAATAACATCAGTTAACGATTCACCACGAAGGTGTTTTGCAGAGCTTTCTCCCATGACCCAAGTCACAGCATCAATAATGTTAGATTTACCACAACCATTAGGTCCAACAACACCGACAAGGCTGCCTGGAATGATAAGGTTGGTTGGATCTACGAACGATTTAAAGCCTGAAAGTTTTATATTGCATAGACGCATGGGGCGTAACAATACTAGAGATTTAGTGCTCTGTCCAAGCGTAAATTATATCTATAATTTACTTTAATAAAATAAAATAAGTATTTGTATTTAATAGATTATTTAAATACTTAAAAAAAACGGGATATGTCTTGCTTGAACATTATCAATGTTCTATCTTAACGCTTCTTTAGGTTATAAATACAGAGAAAAATTTAATGTCCAGCCAAGTTACTGATGCACTTGAAACATTTCCAAATCCAACACCTGAGCGCGACTACACGATCAAAATTGATGTGCCTGAATTTACTTGTTTGTGCCCAAAAACAGGGCAACCTGACTTCGCAATACTCGAAATAGAGTATGTTCCGGATCAACTTTGCGTCGAACTTAAGGCATTAAAACTTTATGTTGTCTCTTATCGTGATCAGGGTGCATTTCATGAGGCTGTAACCAATAAGATTCTGGATGATTTAGTGGCGGTAACATCGCCTCGTTTTATGCGACTGACAGCAAATTTCAATGTTCGTGGTGGAATTTATACTAGTGTGGTTGCAGAACATAGAATGGATAACTGGGTCCCCTCTCCCGTCGTTACATTGCCATAAAACAGATTAAATGAAGCAATTTACTCAGGGTTTTAAGTATTTACTGTCAGGATTTAAATTGATTCTGAAGCCTGGTGTTCGTTTATACGTTTTAGTTCCGCTGCTCATTAATTCGCTTTTGTTTGCTGGAGTGATTATTTATGGAGCGAGCACACTAAGTAGTTTGATCGATAAACTTCTAGCACAATGGGAATGGTTAGAATGGCTGACATGGTTACTTTGGCCACTCTTTGTCATTGTTGCTCTGACTATTGTTTTCTTTTGTTTTTCAATCATTGCCAACTTAATTGGCGCTCCTTTTAACGGCTTTCTTGCTGAAGCAGTGGAAAGAAATATTACAGGACAAGCGATAGAATCGGATAGCACTCAGTCATTGATTCAAATTATCGTGGTCTCGATTAAATCTGAATTTCAAAAATTACTGTATTTTGTTATACGAGCATTGCCGCTATTAATACTGTTCATCATACCTATGGTAAATGTCGCCGCGCCTCTGATCTGGTTCTTGTTTACAGCGTGGATGTTAACGCTTGAATATGGTGATTATCCCATGGGAAATCATGACATCGTTTTTAAACAACAACGTGAGAAATTTGCCTCAAACCGTCAACTTGCTTTTGGTTTTGGCTCAGGAGTGATGATCTTAACGATGATTCCGATAGTTAATTTTTTGGCTATGCCAGTAGCTGTCGCCGGCGCAACTCGAATGGTTGTTGAACATTCCGGACTGAAATCATGACATCATTAATTAATTCAGAATTGCTTCAATTGAACCTTTCTGGTATAGATGCACGCTGAATTTTAAAGGGCGGAGACTCGCAATGGCTGCGAAAAAGAAAACGGCTAAAAAAACAGCAAAAAAGAAAGTAACTAAGAAGGTACCTTTGAAAAAGAAAAAGGTCACCAAGAAGAAAGTCGCCTCCAAGAAAGTGCCCAAGAAAAAAGCGACCACCAAAAAAAAGGTCGCCAAGAAAAAAACATCCAAAAAAACGACAGTTAAAAAGAAAACTGCCGTTAAGAAAAAAGCAGCGTCTAAAAAACAGGCTGTGAAGAAACCGACAACCAAGAAGAACAAAGAAATAATGACAAAGAAAGTAACGAATATTAAAGCAAAGGCACCAAGTAAAAGAGAAAAAGTCTCACCTTATAAAGAGAAAAAAGGTGAAGACTATATGGGTGACGAGCAATCCAAGCACTTCCGTGAATTACTTAATGCATGGAAAAATGACCTAATGACAGAAGTTGATCGTACTGTACATCACATGCAGGATGAAGCATCAAACTTCCCGGATCCAAACGATAGAGCCACTCAGGAAGAAGAATTTTCATTAGAGCTTCGTACTCGTGATAGAGAAAGAAAATTAATTCGCAAAATTGAAGAAGCTATTGTTTCCTTGGATAATGGCGATTATGGATATTGTGAAGTTTGTGGCATCGAAATTGGTGTGCGCCGACTGGAAGCCAGACCTACTGCAACGCTTTGCATAGATTGTAAAACCTTAGATGAAATTAAAGAACGCCAACTCGGCTAATCTATTGTAATTAATAAAAC
>JBFIIJ010000344.1:0-3077 GCA_041601315.1 Gammaproteobacteria bacterium | reverse complement strand
ACAAAAAGGAAGAGATTCTTAATGATGGTTTGGCGTTATCGCTCGCATTTGGCAAGTATTGGTTGCAGCCCATTCAAAGCAGGCTTAAAAAACGTTACCCTGCTTTATCGGAGCAAGAATTGGATTTTTTCAACGAAACCTGTCAAAAGGCTCGCGAAAATAGTCTTGATGAAATGTATAAATTTGCCGAAGTAAACGCTAAATTAATGCCACTCAATGAATTTAGTAATTTTGTTAAGCAGCAATTCCCATGGGCAACCACAAAAATTATTAAATCTGTTTATAGCCAAGGGCAATATTATGTTTACAAAGATTTCGGTAATTTATCCAAAAACACCTAACAAGCGGCTGTTATTAGCCGCTGAAAAGCGCGGCTGGGACAACAATTACGCTGCGCTTCATTGTTGCCCCAAAGCCGGGCGTTAACCACAAACAGGGCAGGCGGGATCTTTTTTCAGTTTTGCTTCATTCCATTCCATATGTAATGTATCCAATAGAAGCAGTCTTCCTTGTAAGTTTTCTCCAATACCCATTAATAACTTTAACGTTTCATTTGCCTGAATACTGCCGATAATGCCAAGCAATGGTGCAATGACGCCATTCGCTGTACAAGTTTCCTGTGTCGCAACATCTTCATTATATAAACAACGATAACAGGGAGAGTTTTCATTTTTAGGATTAAACACAGTAACCTGGCCTTCGAATCGAATTGCCGCGCCTGATACTAATGGCGTTTTTGTTTTTACAGATGCTGCATTGAGTGCAAAGCGAGTTTGAAAGTTATCACTGGCATCGACAATAACATCGGCTTTTTCTGCTTCCAAGATTAGCTCATCATCTTCAAGCGCATGATCAATGGTTTCAATTTTAATCTCAGGATTAATAGCACGTAGATGTTCTTTTGCAGAATCAATTTTTGCGCGACCAATATCTTTTGTTGTATGTACGATTTGTCGTTGCAGATTGCTTATGTCGACTTTATCAAAATCAACCAGTACTAAATGACCAACACCGGCGCTGGCAAGATACATTGAGACAGGTGAACCCAAACCACCCAGACCGATAATTAAAACACGAGATTTGTTTAATCGTTCCTGACCTGCCGCATCAATTTCCGGCAACATCATTTGTCTGCTGTATCTTAAGAGTTGTTCGTCATTCATATGTGTGTCCGAGAGTCACGCGATCATTACCGCCATAATCCTTAATTGTAGACACTGATGTGAAACTATTCTCATTAAATAAGTGTTGAACTTGTTTTGCCTGATTATAACCATGCTCGACTAGCAACCAACCTTGTTTATTTAAATAGTTTTTTGCTTTACTAATAATTGTGCGCAAATCATTCAGGCCGTCTTCTCCTGAGGCTAAAGCAGAGACAGGTTCAAAGCGGACGTCACCTTGTGTTAAATGCGGATCGTCATTACTGATATAGGGTGGGTTGCTGACAATGACATCATATGGTTTGGCATCATTTAGTTTAAACCAATCCGCTTTTTCAAATGTTATGTTTTTAATTTTATGTGACTTGGCATTTAGTTTTGCAATCTTTAAGGCCTTGTCACTAATATCGGTTGCCGTAATCTTTGCTAAAGGTCGTTCGGATGCGATAGCAATCGCAATCACGCCTGAACCGGTTCCTAAATCGAGAATATTATTTTTAGAATCTTTTGGTAATTTGTTAAGTGCTGTCTCAACCAGACATTCTGTTTCTGGTCTGGGGATAAGAGTGTTTTGATCAACTTGAAATAAGAGTGACCAGAATTCTTTTTGTTTAGCCAGATAAGCAATAGGATGTCCTTGCGAACGTAACACTATTAATTTATTTAATGATTCGATAAGTGGATTGGATAATTCCGTTTCCGGATGAGCATAAAGATAAGTGCGCTCACAAGCTAATACAGTACAAAGTAATATTTCTGCATCAAGCTGGGCGCTATCCGAAGAATGAAATTGTTGTCGGGCATGTTTAAGTGCATCAGCAATTTGCATATGATCTATTAATCACTTAATTGTTGATAAAAGATCCGCTTGATGTTCACTAATCAATGGATCAATAACCATATCGACATTGCCTTGCAGGAATTCGTCTAATTGATAGAGCGTTAAGTTTATACGATGATCAGTCACACGGCTTTGCGGAAAATTATAGGTGCGGATACGTTCTGAACGATCGCCACTACCAACAAGATTACGTCTGTTCTCGTCTTCTTCGCTTTGTTGTTTATCACGTTCACTGCTTAATAACTTTGCTTTTAGTACGGACATAGCGCGCGCTTTGTTTTTATGTTGCGATCGTTCATCCTGACATTCCACAACGGTGTTTGTCGGTAAGTGAGTAATACGAATGGCGGAATCCGTTTTATTGATATGCTGTCCACCAGCGCCAGATGCACGGAAAGTATCAATACGTAATTCGGCTGGATTGATAATAATTTCACTAATTTCATCTGCCTCGGGTAATACAGCGACAGTGCATGCGGAAGTATGAATTCGGCCTTGTGATTCAGTTTCCGGAACACGTTGAACACGATGCGCACCGGATTCAAACTTTAATCTTGAATAAGCACCATCACCAATGATACGCAAAATGACTTCTCTATAACCCTCCAGATCGCTTTCAGTTGCACTGATTAGTTCTGTTTTCCAACCTCGGTTTTCTGCGTAACGCGTATACATGCGCATTAAATCGCCTGCAAAAAGTGCGGCTTCTTCGCCGCCAGTGCCAGCGCGTATTTCTAAAAAGATATTACTGTTGTCGGCCGGGTCTTTAGGGAGTAGTAATACTTGTAGCTCGCTATCAAGTTGTGTGTGTTTATCTTCTGCTTGCTTTAATTCTTCTGCAGCAAGTTCCTGCATTTCCTTATCATTATCTTTTAACATCTCTTTTGCATTTTCGATGTCTTCTGTTGTTTTTCTATATTCATTAAAACAGGAAACAATAGGACGTATTTCAGCGTATTCCTGTGACAATTCACGGAATTTATTCTGGTTATTAATATTTTCTGGATCTGAAAGTAAGCCGTCTAACTCTTCCTGACGGTCTAATAATTTTTCCAGTTTTAAATGTAATGATT
>JBFIIJ010000343.1:0-3078 GCA_041601315.1 Gammaproteobacteria bacterium | reverse complement strand
AATGGCTTGATTTGATCTTTTAATCTATTCCATTTTAAATTTGAACGCCATTCAGTATCAATTTCAACACCAAAAAGATTAAACGGGCCTTTGCGCCATGGCATCAAGTTTTTTAATTGATCTTTAATTAGCTGTTGTTGCTCGTCAGTACATTCTGATTCTGAACCAATCACAACACTGTCTGAATTTAAATTGAATGTTATTTCTGAAATAACAGGGAGATTATCTAACGCTGATTTCCATTTTGGATAATCACCGTGATTTATATTGGAGTAATACTCGAATAATTGTGCCCCAAGCAAACTCGACCATTCACTCATTTCATTGTCGTTTAGTGTCGCCAATAGTTCTTTGTAACTCATTACAAAAAACCTTACTTGATAGCAACAAATGAAACGAAATTAAAACATTTCAACCACATAAAGACTTTATTAAAACCACTATCGTTTAAACGTTTTAAATGAGTATTAATAGATTCTGGAATGAGTACATTTTCTAATGATTCGCGTTTACTTGCTATCTCAAGCTTGTCATAGCCGTTTAATGCTTTCATATGATAATGCAGCTTTGTCATTGTTTCATTTTCTGCTTCATCATCGAACATGATTTTTTCTGATAAAATAAATACACCGCCGGGCAATAGTCCATCAACTATTTTCTTTATCAAATCCATTCGTTGCGCTAATGGAATAAACTGCAAGGTGAAATTCATAACAACAAAGGAAGCATTGCTTATTTCTGTATCAAGAATATTTTGTACTCTGAATTCAATATTCTTATCATCATTAGGAATATCCTTAATACACGCATCAATCATTGCCTGTGAACTATCAACAGCAATAATATTGCATCGTTTATCTTTTAATCCCTGTTGAATGGCAAGACTGACTGCACCTAAAGAACAACCTAAATCATAAACATTCGTCCCTTCCTGAATATAATCATCTGCCATAACACCTATCATCGAAATCGTTAAAGGATAGCCGGGAACTGACCGTTCGATCATATCCGGAAACACTTCAACAACACGTTTGTTAAACTCAAAGGGTTTAACTGGCTCGCCCATTTTTGTATTTAGATTATCCTTGTATATCGTATCTTTCATTATCTTATACTGGAAAATAGATTGGCGTATGCTCTGGCAGCCATTGTTCGTATTTCTTCATGCAGCCGCGAAATGTGTCACTTTGCTCGATATTATGTGTCCATATTTTAAGTAATTCATAAGGGCTAGACTGAAACCAGTCTAAATCAACTTTTGAAAACTGTCTTATAAACGGAAATATAGCGATATCTGCAAAGGAAAGTCGGTTGCCTAACAAAGCGGCGCCTTTACTATTGCTTAATTGTTTTTCAATTAACTTGAGAAAGCTCTCTGCATTGTCACGATAATATTCTTGCGAATGTTCCGGGTGGCCAACGTGATATTTATAACGATCTAAAAAATATTTAAATTCATTATCATTATAATCAATGAGAAATTGGCTTTGCGATTCGTCTTCATCTAACCAGTTATCCGGATCATTATTATTTAGCGCCCAATGCATAACTTCGCAACTTTGTTCAATTACTTTGTTATCTGTCGTTAACAATACCGGCACAGTACCCTTGTTTGATAATGACAACATCGATTCCGGCTTGTCTTTCAATACCACTTCTCGAAGTTCACATTTTATGTTTGCCTGATAAATTGCCATTCGTGCGCGCATCGCATAAGGGCAGCGTCTGAAAGAATAAAGCACTGGATAGGTTTGCATAATTAAAGACTAACAATTATTTAGATTGTACGTTATCGCCGATGTGTTTTTCGTTACGCTGTTCTGCCAACTCAACCTGCTTTTGTCGTTCTGCAAAATTTATTCTTTGTTCCTCTGTTGTTTCATTAATACAACGCGGACACGAGACACCTTCGACGTAATCTTTTGATTGCATTTCTTCATCTGAAATGGGACGACGACAGGCAAAACATTGATGGTAACTACCTTCTGCTAATTCATGGTCAACGGAAACACGCGAATCAAAAACAAAACATTCACCTTCCCAAAGACTTTCATCAGTACTAACTTCTTCAAGATATTTAAGAATTCCGCCATTCAATTGATAAACTTCTTCAAAGCCCTGCTCTATCATATAGGCACTCGCTTTTTCACAACGGATTCCACCCGTACAGAACATCGCTACTTTTTTATTTTTCTCCGGATTGAGCTTTTGTTTTACATAATCAGGAAATTCACGAAAATTTGTTGTATCCGGCGAAACTGCATTTTTGAATGACCCGATTTGATATTCATATTCATTGCGCGTATCGATTAGTAACACATCAGGATCACTAATAAGTGCATTCCAGTCTTTAGGGTCAACTCGTACTTTTGGGTCTTCTATAGGTTTTATATTTGGTTGCCCCATGGTTACTATTTCTTTTTTAAGTTTCACCTTCATACGATGAAATGGCAATTCCTCAGACAACGACTCCTTATGCTCTAAGGTACTTAAACGCTGGTCTGATTTCAGAAAATCTAATAAAGCATCAATCGCTTTTCGTGAACCAACAACCGTGCCATTAATGCCTTCTTCGGCCAACAGCAATGTTCCCTTGATATTTTGTTCCCTACAAAAAGCCAATAGTTTCGGTTGGATTAATTCGAAATCAGGAAGACGGACAAATTTATACATTGCCGCTACGATATATTGTTCGGTCATACTACAGTTCACTCAGCTAAATTGTTGGAATTATACGATTTTATCAGATTTTAAATTATACAACAGAATATGCTGTATTAATTTATCTTCAGGCAAGGGGCGGGATAAAAAGAAGCCTTGTGCTTCATCACAATTAATTGCATCGAGAAAATCATATTGTGCTTTAGTTTCAACACCTTCTGCGACCACACTTAATGACAAACTATGGCCTAAAGCAACAATCGCTCTGGTTATGGAAGCCGAATCATCATTAAGATGAATATTATCAATAAATGATTTATCGATTTTCAATTTGTCGATCGGTATTTTTTGTAAATAGGTCATGGATGAATAACCCGTTCCGAAATCATCTATTGATATTTTCAAACCATGTTCTTT
>JBFIIJ010000342.1:0-3079 GCA_041601315.1 Gammaproteobacteria bacterium | reverse complement strand
CCGCATAAAAGTAGCATGATCCCGTTAAGGGAAATTTTCATCTATCGTGAATTACTTGTTCAATTGGCTTTGCGGGATATCTCGGTAAGGTACAAACAAACCGTTCTGGGATTTATCTGGGCATTAATTAATCCGGTTTTTACTGCAATCATATTCTGGTTGATCTTCGGTATTGGCGCACAAATGCCAACGGATGGCATTCCTTATTTAGTCTTTTTTTTAGCAGGGTTCATTCTTTGGAATTTCTTTGCAACATCATTAAGCGCAGTTTCGGATTCTATGGTGAATCAAAGCGTGTTGCTTAAAAAAGTTTATTTTCCACGTATTATTGCTCCGATAGCGTCTACTGCCATCGCTATTATTGATTATCTAATAGCGATGGTGCTTTTAATGATGGCGGTTATTATTTTTGGATTCATCCCTCGATGGGAAACATTTTTAATAGTGTTATTAGTTAGTGTCTGGTTATGGTTTGCTGCTTTCAGTCTGGGTTTATGGTTTGCTGCATTTAATGTACGTTACCGTGATATCGGTCAGATTGTTCCATTTGCGGTGCGTATCGGATTGTTTGCAAGCCCGGTTATTTATCCGGTAAGTATGATACCTGCTGAGTGGCACTGGTTATATGGTCTGAATCCATCGGTAGTAGCTATTGAATGGTTACGATGGTGTTTGTTTGATATCGCCGTTTCCCCCGAGCCTGTTTTTTTTCTATCAGTTGTTTTTATTTTGTTTGTTTTTATTGGAGGCATTAGAGTGTTCCGTAATATGGAAGACACGTATGCCGATACAGTGTAACTACAGATGATTCATTTCGAAGGAATAGGAAAACGTTACCAACTCGGTGAAACCCGCCACAATACACTTTGGGAAAGTATTGTCGAACGGGTCAATTACGCATCTCGATTGAATACAGGAAATAAATCAACAAGTAAATCGAGTAACACAATTTGGGCGCTTAGAAATATCAGTTTTGATGTGAATGAAGGAGAGGTGGTCGGTATTATCGGCCACAATGGGGCGGGTAAAAGCACACTATTAAAAATACTATCTCGTATTACTCCACCCACTGAGGGTCGGATTAGAATGCGAGGACGCGTAGCTAGTTTGCTTGAAGTTGGAACCGGTTTTCATCCTGAGCTTACAGGTCGAGAAAACATTTATCTTAATGGCATTATTCTTGGGATGACACGTCAAGAGGTTAAAACCAGGTTTGAAGAGATCGTCGATTTTTCCGAGATTGAAAAATTTTTGGATACGCCTGTTAAACGTTATTCCAGTGGCATGTATGTCCGTCTCGCCTTTGCAGTTGCAGCTCATCTGGAGCCGGAAATTCTTATTGTCGATGAAGTATTAGCTGTGGGTGATCTTGCTTTTCAAAAAAAATGCCTGGGGAAAATGGAAACGGTTGCCAAGACGGGCCGCACTGTGCTCATTGTTAGTCATAATATGAGCATGATTCGCAGTCTGTGTGATCATTGCGTATTACTCGAAGACGGGTGTATTAGTAAAAAAGGTTCAACTGCTGATGTGTTACCGCACTATCTCTCTACCCATACTGAAACCAGTGCATCAGCAAAAATAAAATGGGACGATTTGGAGAATGCACCGGGTAATGACGGATTTAAGTTATATGAAATAAAATTACTTGATTCAAATAAAAAGGTCAGAATGACTTTTCTTGCACACGAAGAGATTACGATAGACTTATCATATAATTTAACATTACCCTTGAGAGGTATGCGTATCTTGATGCAACTCTTGACCCCGGATGGGGTCGTTGCATTTACCACGACGGACTTTGGTCTGCGGAGCGACGAACCGTTACTCTCTGGCAGCTACTTCTCCAGATGCATTATTCCGCCAAAATTGTTAAATGATGGAACCTATATAATAAAGATTCACGTCGGCATTCCGGGTGTCAAAGTACTTATGGAGGGACGACCTTTATTAGGGCTTACAATAAAAGGTCGCGCAGCAAATTCATCAAGTCATCCAGAGACATGGCCTGGTGTTGTTGCGCCGGATTTGAAATGGGAAATAGGCCCACGCCCTCGCTAGAAAAAAATATGATAATTATATTTACCTGGAAATGGTTCGGCTGTTTATTAGCGTATGTGCATGTCAATACATCAAATGTATTTTATAATGTTTTTTATAAGTTCAAGAAAGCCTTAAAACAAGTTCGAATGAAACATGCCCTTTGTAATCGACTGGTCATCAATATTTATGTTTTTTAAAGCCCCTAAGACGGTAGAAGAACCTGATCCATTACTGTCGATGGTTCCTGACCAAAGTCGTGTCGATGATATTTATCTGGTGTCTTATCCAAAGTCAGGTGTTACCTGGATATCATTTCTAATTGCTAATTTGATTATTAAAAAATTATCATTAGATATAGAGGCTAACTTTTTTAACATACATGGTTTCGTGCCAGATATTCATCAAGGTACAGATATCCCGTTTGATATGGGCTTTTTTCCTTTTAAAAGAATAATAAAAAGTCATTCACAATATAATCCCTCGTATAAGAATGTTCTTTATGTGCTAAGAGATCCCAGAAGTGTCATGGTTTCATACCATCAACATCTAAAAAGCCTAATGGGTTATGAAGGTAGCTTGAGCGAACTCATCAATGACCCGACCTACGGTATAGAACCGTGGGTAAAACATCTTTCCGGCTGGATGGATGGCATTAACCCTTCTATTCGTTTCAGAATATTGCGTTATGAAGATTTTAAAAAGGATTGCCATAATGAACTTTCCCGGCTTGCATTGTTGTTAGGATTTAATCTGGAAGAGGAAATGATTGAACAGATAGTTGATAACTGTTCTTTTGATAATATGCGTAAACTGGAAGAAGATAGCCGATCAATCTCGTTTGTTAGATATGATAAAAACTTTAGGTTTGTTAGAAGAGGATCTAGTAGTTCATGGAAAGAAGAGTTGAAGGATAGCGATGTTCAACGCATTGAATCGACGGCGTCGGATTTGATGAAAGAGTTTGGCTATCTTTAGATCTTAAAAAGCTTTTATCATTAGACATACAATGATCTTTAAACAACTTAAGAATAGATTT
>JBFIIJ010000341.1:0-3082 GCA_041601315.1 Gammaproteobacteria bacterium | reverse complement strand
TTTGGATGGTTTTGATCCTGAAAAAAATAACGTTACTTATGAAGACATGTTGGACATGGATAAATGGGCTGTTGAGCATGCGACACGTTTACAAAAAGAAATTATCGCAGCATATGATAAATTTGAATTTCATTTGATTTATCAGTTACTACATCAATTTTGTGTTGTTGAAATGGGTGGTTTTTATCTTGATATCACAAAAGATAGACAGTACACGTCGGCTGAAAATAGCTTGGCAAGACGCTCAGGACAAACAGCAATGTATCATCTTATTGAAATGATGGTTCGCTGGTTGGCACCAATTTTAAGTTTTACTGCAGATGAGATATGGCAGTTTATTCCTGGAAAAAGAAGTGAATCTGTTTTTTTTGAAGATTGGTATGCATTAAAAATTAACGAAGCTGAATCAAAAGAAAGAGAATCTCAATGGGACGCAATTATTTTGATTCGCGATGAAGTAAATAAACAACTTGAAAAGTTAAGAGTAGATAAAGTAATCGGAGGTTCTTTAGATGCTGAAGTTGATCTTTATTGTGATGATGCAGTTAGGAAACAACTTGAAGCACTGGATAATGAATTACGTTTTGTGTTAATCACCTCTAATGTTCGATTGCATTCTATTACTGAAAAGTCATCAGAAGCGATTGAGTCTGATGTTTCAGGTTTATATATTCAAGCTTCTGCCTCGAAACATGATAAATGTGTTCGTTGTTGGCATCACCGAGAGGAAGTAGGAAGCGATGAAAAGCATCCTGAATTATGCGATCGTTGTATAGAAAACGTCGACGGTGAAGGCGAGGCTAGGCAATATGCCTGATACAAAAGCAGGAATGATTAAAGGCTTAGTTTTATCTTTTTTGATCATTCTTCTTGATCAATTAACGAAACATTTTGTAACTCAGGAACTGTCACTTTCTGAATCGGTGCCCGTTTTCTCAGGTTTTAATATTACCTTGATGCACAATACTGGAGCTGCATTTAGTTTTTTAAGTCAGGCTGGTGGTTGGCAGCGTTTCTTTTTTATAGGATTAGGTGGTGTTGTTAGCCTCTTTATAGTTATGTGGATGCATAGCCTTCCATCAAATAAGCGTTGCTTGTATTTTGCTTTGGCATTTGTACTTGGTGGTGTATTGGGAAATGTGTGGGACAGGTTGCAGCATGGATATGTTATTGACTTTATTGATGTTTCTTTAGCTTTTTTGCCTTGGAGAATTTTTAATCCCTGGCCCACCTTTAATATTGCTGATTCTGCCATATTCATCGGCGCAGTCATGCTGATTATTGATGCTATCTGGCTCAATGAAAGTGAGAATGAAAATTAAGAAATTGCTACAATTCCCATATATATTAGTTACTATTAAATTAAGAATTCGATAACAGGAAAAAATAAATGCAAATATTACTCGCTAATCCACGTGGTTTTTGTGCTGGTGTTGACCGTGCCATAGAGATTGTTGAACGTGCTTTATCCATGTTTGGTGCGCCAGTCTATGTTCGACATGAAGTTGTGCACAATAAATACGTAGTTCATTCATTGCGAGAAAAGGGAGCAGTATTTGTCGAAGAACTTGATGAAGTCCCCGATGATTCAACCGTAATTTTCAGTGCGCATGGCGTATCAAAAGTAGTACGAGAAGAAGCAGCTCGTCGAAGCCTTAGAGTCTTCGATGCGATTTGTCCGCTTGTAACGAAAGTACATATGGAAGTAGGAAAATATCAGGATGAAGAAAGAGAATGTATTTTAATTGGTCATGAAGGTCATCCTGAAGTTGAAGGAACAATTGGACAATACAGACTGCCTAAGAGCGGGAAGGGTGGAATGTATTTAGTTGAATCAGTTGAAGATGTATTGAAATTAGAAGTAAAAAATCCAGATACGTTGGCTTTTGTAACTCAAACAACATTGTCAATGGATGATACTGCTGAAGTTATTGATGCATTAAGAAAGAGATTTCCAAAAATTGACGGGCCAAAGAAAGAAGATATTTGTTATGCCACTCAAAATAGACAGGATGCTGTAAAAAAACTGGTGTCAAAATGTGATTTAATTCTAGTTGTTGGCTCTCCTAATAGTTCCAATTCAACACGCTTAATGGAGTTATCACAAAAAGTAGGTGTTCCAGCTTATTTGATAGATGATGCTTCAGAAATCAAGAAAGAATGGACAGAAGGAAAAGAGAGTATAGGTTTAACAGCAGGTGCTTCTGCACCAGAAATTTTGGTCGAAGAAGTTATCTCCCAACTGAAAGAGTGGGGTGCAACAATGGTCGAAGAAAATCCTGGTATTATTGAGCGTGTTGTTTTTTCACTACCGAAAGAGCTTCTTAAAGACAAAGAGATTGCATAAAGATATTACTAAGAACCTTCTTCTATATAGCCTGCAGTTTTCAAAGCTTCCATAAAACTATTACGGCTATATCCTGATAATATTTCCTCACCAATTATTGTTGTTGGAACTTTTAAAGCTCCTGCCAATTTTGATAACTCAGCTTGTAATTCAATATCGTCCTTTACGTTTTTTTCAGTTATAGATATGTTTCTGGTCGATAGAAATTCTTTTACTTCATCACAAGCATCACAATCTGGGACAAGGTAGATTGTTGCCTGTATGTTAACCGCTTTAGAGGATGTGTCTGAACTTACCCCGGTACTTACTTTTTTTTCACTAACAATAGTTGAGCCAGTAGGACAGACTTTTTGAAAAGAGCGATTTCCTTCTTCATCTTCACATTCAACAATTTTTACAGCGGCCTGAACGCTTGTAAAACAAAATAAAGTGAGAATTAGAAAGCTTACTTGATATAGTTTGGAAACCATAATTTAGTCCTCGCTATTTAGAGTTATTCAATTTTGATATTGAATTAAATATTATAAAATTATACCAGAGCATTTTAGAAAGAAAACCTGAAGAATTTGCTCTTAGTGTCTATGTCGACAAAATTGGCAAAAAAGAAATAGGTTTCTTGGAACTAGAAAAAACTCTTCAAAATTCTGAAGAATTTCAATCTCTTCAATTATTCAAGCATGGCTGTGTTTATACTAAACATGGAACAAAAATGTATCTTGATAAAAGAGATAAAGT
>JBFIIJ010000340.1:0-3083 GCA_041601315.1 Gammaproteobacteria bacterium | reverse complement strand
CTGGAAACTCAATCATTTCCCCTTGCATTACATCGCTTAAGCCATGAATTCTGGCAACACCATCAGCAAGACTTACTACCGTACCTTCGGTACGTGCTTCGGTATCAAGATCCATTGACTGTATTATCTTTTTAATCAGATCACTAATCTCAGTTGCACTGATAGACATATGTCTTTCCTCTATTTAATAACTATTGCGCAAATATACTATTTAATTCTTTCAAACGACCTCGAAGAGATGCATCAATCACAGAATCACCAGCTCGAATTATTACTCCACCGATCAGATCTTTATCTTCTTCGGTGTTTACATCGATTTTCTTACCTAAACGTTTTGAAATTGATTCAGAGATGGCATTTACTTGAGCATCATCCAATGGATAAGCCGAGATAACATCAACATCACTAATTCCTTCTGCAGCAGTGCGTTTTTGCTCAAAAAGCTCAAACACTTTTGCGGCAAGACCAATACGTTCAGCATCAATCAAAAGTCGGATAAAGTTTTTACCCGATTGACTAAACTTGTCTCCAGCAACATCAACAATAAACTGATGCAGCTGTTCATCACTCAATTTCGGATTGTTAATAACAGCATGCATGTTGTTATTAGAAACAATCACACTTAGCAGATTTAGCATAGCTGACCATTCGCTTAACTTACTTTCGTCAATCGCTTGATCAAAGGCAGCATTCGCATAAGGTCGGGCAATGGTTGCTTTCTCTAACATCTATTAATTCCTGTCGCTTATAACTGCTGGCTGATTTTCGCTAAAACTTCATTATGAGCCGCTTGATCAACTTCTCGCATCAAGATCTGTTCTGCACCGGAAATTGCCAAGGCAGCAACCTGACTTCTCAGTTCCTGTCTCGCTTTTTCTTTTTCCTGCTCAATTTCACTTAAGGCGCTTTCTTTGATTCGAGCAGCTTCTGCTTTCGCATCATCTTTTGCTTCTTCTACTATTTCATCATGGCGCTTTTGTGCCTGAGAAATAATGTTAGCCGCTTGCTCTTTGCCTTTATTGATTTCAGCAGAAGATTTTTCCTGTGCTTCAGCAAAGTCTTTTTGACCTTGTTCTGCCGCAGCTAAACCTTCAGCAATACGTGTTTCACGCTCTTCCATTTGTTTTAGCAGCATTGGCCAAACAAACTTCATCGTAAACCAAACGAAGATTGCAAATGTTACAAGCTGACCTATTAAGGTTGCATTAAAATTCACTTAAATCACCTTTATATCTGTGATGACTATTAAAGCCGTTTATTATTTATTAACCAGCTTGGAGCGTGGCAATAAAAGGACTCGCCAAAGTAAACCACATGCCAATACCAATACCGATCATGGTTACCGCGTCAACAAGACCCGCAACAAGAAACATCTTACCTTGAAGCATTGGAGCCAACTCAGGTTGACGCGCTGCGCCCTCAAGAAATTTACCACCTAAAAGTCCAAAGCCGATCGCTGTACCAAATGCGCCCATACCTAGAACGATTAAGACACCCAATGATGTAAATGCCAAAATAGTTTCCATCTTTACTCCTCCAAAGGATATTTTACTTAACTATAATTAAAAATTAGTGATGCTCATGTGCCATTGATAAATAGACAATGGTTAACATCATGAAAACAAACGCCTGTAACAAGACGATTAATATATGAAACACTGCCCAAACGAACTGTAACGCACCGCCAAAAAATGTGCCTATATAAAATGGCAATGCGGAACCAATTAAAGTCGCTATCAACAAGAAAATTAGCTCACCAGCGTATAGGTTACCGAATAATCGTAGCGCCAATGAGACTGGCTTGGCTAATAAACCAATACCTTCCAGAATTAAATTAAAAGGGATCATGTATTTGCCGAATGGCTGCAATGCCAATTCTCCGACAAAACCGCCTACACCTTTCATCTTAATACTGTAATAGATAATAAGTATAAAAACGCCTATAGACATACCGAAGGTGATGTTTGGATCGGTCGTAGGTACAACTTTAAAATATAAGTGAGAATCGCCGGTCACAAATTGTGCAATTAATGGCAACAGATCAACCGGCACAATATCCATTGTATTCATCAGGGTAATCCAGACAAAAATAGTTAACGCCAATGGTCCGATTAACGGGTTTTTGACTGACATGATGTCGTTGACATTTTTATTAACGAATTCAACGATCATCTCAATAAGATTGGAAAAGCCACTGGGGGCGCCGCTGTGCGATTGCTTCGCAACGCGGTGAAAGAAAAAACAGAATACGATGCCCAAAAAAATTGACCAGCCCATAGTATCAACATTCAATGACCAGAAACCCATATCAAGTGCTTCTTGCGGGCTATGCGCTAGAGTCCAGGTCGCATTTTCCAAAACATTACCGTCCGCTCTTTCATAGCCTTCGGGTAATTTCCCTAGTACCAGATTTTGCAAATGATGCTGGAGGTAAGAATTTGATGTGAGTTCTGTTCCGGATGCCATTTCTTTTAAATCATTCTCAACTGTTATTTATTCATTAAAATTGCCAAACCCGCCAAATTCATTAATAGAACAAAGCCGTAGCTGACAAACATCAATCCAATATTCAATGGTGCAACCCACAAAATTGAAGCTGCAAATACCGCAATTGTCGTGACAATTTTTATTGCCTCGCCAACAAAAAACCAAGCTAATGTCTTGTTACTACTCGAACTTGCCGTTGGCGTTCTTAATGAAAACCATGCAAATATTGCGTTTGGCAGAATAAAAGCCAAACCACCCAAAATCACTGAGTATGCAAATTCAAGATTGGCAAACACAAAAAAAAGAAGCGTACATAATAGAACCGTCACGGCTTCAATCAATAACATCCTGTAGGCGGCGGAGCGATTTATTATAATTTCTTCCGTTCCTGCCACACCCCTAACCCCATAAATCGCAATATATTCTAATGACTAAAATCGATAGTACCAGCGAAATATTGCTGTTTTTGTGTCTTACCCCCGATTAAGGGACGGCAAGTATAATGACCTGTTCAGCAATGATCAATCGTTGCACTGCATCATTATTAAAACAATACATCTAAAATGTACCCGAAAAGTGGTTATACGGAGAAAATG
>JBFIIJ010000339.1:0-3084 GCA_041601315.1 Gammaproteobacteria bacterium | reverse complement strand
GAAATATTTATTTTTTTCTAATTTAAATCTTTTCAATACATCAGAGTTCTCAATATCGTTTGTATAAAAATTCAGGACTTCACGCATGTGCGAGCCCGTTTTAATGATTGTTTCTGCAGGTATGCCTTCTGATATAAGATAACGCCGCGCGTGCTCGCTCAAGACTAAGTTTATATCACTTAAATGGTCAATTATTTTTCTATTTAATTCTTCTGGCACTCGTTGATTAAAACAACGATTCCCAGCTTCAAAGTGAAACACCGGTATTTTCAAACGTTTTGCAGATATAACGGATAAACAAGAATTCGTGTCGCCATATAGCAATACGGCATCTGGTTTTTCTTTACGTAGCAACTCATCTGACTTAATAATGACTTGACCTATCGTTTGTGCTGCATTTTCACCTGCTGCTTCTAAAAAATAATCTGGTTTTCGAATATTCATTTCATCAAAAAATATTTGATTCAATTCATAGTCATAGTTTTGTCCTGTATGAACCAATACATGCTCTGTGTTTTTATCAAACTCATCAATAACACGACACATTTTTATCAGCTCTGGCCGCGTTCCAACAATAGTCATAACCTTAAGCATTTAATTCACCTTTCACATAGTCAAGGCTAAGTAAAATATTTTTTATTTCTTCAACATTCAACCTTCTTGTGTTATGCGAAGTATAATCTTCCAACTGAGATATCTTTTCTTCACCATTATTGAAATACATATTGTAATTTAGATCTCTTGTGTCGGCAGGAATGCAAAAATAGTCATCGTCTTCATTTGCTCTTGCTATTTCTTCTCTGGAAACTAATGATTCATAAAGCTTTTCACCATGTCGTGTACCTATGATTTGAATTGGGTTGTCCATTTCAAATATCTCTTTGATTGCCTGCGCAAGTTCTATTACTGTTGATGCTGGCGCTTTTTGTACAAAAATATCTCCCTGACTACCCTTTTCAAAAGCATGTAAAACTAATTCAACTGAATCATCCAGTGACATCAGGAATCTTGTCATTTTGGGGTCTGTAATAGTTAGAGGTTTGCCTTGTTTTAACTGGGAAATAAACAATGGGATAACCGAGCCCCTTGAGGCCATGACATTGCCATATCTCGTTGCTGAGAATACAGTTTCACCTGGCTCTTGTGATCGGGATTTAGCAACCATTATTTTTTCCATCAAGGCCTTAGACAATCCCATAGCATTGATAGGGTAAACTGCTTTATCTGTGCTTAAAACAACAACTCGTTTAACATTATTCATAGATGCAGCCGACATAACATTTTCAGCACCTAAGATATTTGTGCGAACCGCTTCCATGGGATAAAATTCACAAGAAGGAACCTGTTTTAATGCTGCTGCGTGAAAAACGTAATCTACACCTTTCATAGCGTTGGATACGCTGTCTATATCTCGCACATCGCCAATATAAAACTTCAGTTTCTCATTCTCATGCAACAATCTCATTTCTTCTTGTTTCTTCTCATCTCTACTAAATATCCGAATCTCACGAACATCCGTCGATAGAAAACGGTTTAAAACAGCATTGCCAAATGAGCCTGTACCACCAGTAATCATTAAAATATTATTATCAAACATATGGCTTTACTCTCATTTATACTTATCCCTATACATAGCTTCTATCATATCTTCCCAGCATGGTGCTTCATAACCTGTTAGCTTATTAAATTTCTCAGCACAGAGCGATCTGTTAATTTCAGGCATGTCACAGGGTTTGATTGTGATATTCTTATCATATATTTTTGCTATCAAGTGCAGTAAATCAAATTTTGAAATCGGCTGAGATGCAACATGAAAAACTCCGTTGAGGCTCTCATCAGGAATGATGATATCAGCTATTATCTTTGCAAGTATATTTGCAGGAAAACCAGAAAATATTGCTTTTGTATATCCATCGCATTCAGCCTGTTGGTTGAGAAACCATTCAACGAGACTATTTTTGCTTTCTAATTCATGTCCGATCAGAGAAGTTCTTAAAGTAATAGAATTCTCATCATATATCTCACCTAGATATTTTGACTTTCCATAAATATCTTTTGCATCAGGCAAATCGTTCTCGACGTAACCACCTTTTTTTCCGGAGAAGATACAATCCGTACTAAAGTGTATCAGTCTTGCATTAATTTGATTTGCATATTTTCTAATGCGATGAGGCAACAATGAGTTCAAGCTAACCATATAAACTGGATCAAAGTTACCAGAAATCTGTTTTATCAAACCAACACAATTAACAATTACGTGAGGTTTAACTTGCAAAATAATTTTTTGCAAATCATCGTCTTTTTCTAGATTGCATTTTGTTAGAATATTTTTATGATAGGCACCAGCAAAATAGTTAAGGCCAGTTTCTGAACGTAATGTGCCATAAACATCAAAGAACATATTGTTATTTAAGACATGGAACATTTGATTTCCCAGCATTCCACTTATGCCAAAAACAAGTATTTTCATAATCAGGCCACACTAATGTTTTTAATAAAAAATGGTAAATTCACCTTAAATATTATGTCTTAATTTTTCTAATCTAGTAAGCAAAACTCCCCACAAAAAGAACATCACGATACCTGGGTATGGCTGTCTAAGCCCAACTTTAAATGAGTTATCTACAACAAGATAGAAAAAAACTAAAAAGGCCAAGCCTAAATACTGAGGAGATGAAATTATACTCCTCTTATATTTATAAACGTTTATTAGTGTGGATAGCAGCAACACTAGAAATGGAAGCAATTAGATAAAACCATAATTATAAATAATATCACGAGAATAATTATGTGCGCTAGGAGCAATATCTCGACTAATTCTTTGTTCATGTCCAAATATAAATAACAAAGGACTTTCTGTGACCTTATCCCAATATAATTTCCAAATAGACAGTCGCCCATCTACGTTAGAAAGGATAACATCAGAATTTACATTCTTACTTTTATCATCTTGCCAGCCAAGATTTTTTGTCCATGCACTGTACCAATACCTAGCTTTCTGAATATCCTGAGACACCCCTATCCCATTCTCATACATTTCACCAAGTGCGTACTGCGCCTCATAATAATTTTCCTGAGCAGCCT
>JBFIIJ010000338.1:0-3096 GCA_041601315.1 Gammaproteobacteria bacterium | reverse complement strand
GTATGTTTAAGTATAAAGAGCAGTAGTAAAGGCTGGGGTTAAGAGAGTTTTAGAATTATCGTTTGGGTATATAAAGGTCAGTAATCGTCCCTTCAAAAACTTCTGCTGCCATAGAAATAGTTTCAGAAAGAGTCGAGTGAGGATGTATAGTTAAATCGATATCTTCGGCATCAGCACCCATTTCAATAGCAAGAGTACATTCAGCAATTAAGTCGCCGGCATTGGGGCCGACAATGGCTGCACCTAAAATACGTTTTGTTTCTTTATCAAATAGAATTTTAGTAATACCTTCATCACGACCTTACCGCCCATACTATGGCCCAATAAAATAACATCACTTAAATTCAAATGATTACATAGTGAAATAATGTCATCAGCGATATCAATATAGGACATACTGTTCTCATGAAACGATTGACCATGATTACGCAGATCCGGTGTAATGATATGATGATTCTCGGCTAATGATCTGGCAATACCTTGCCAATTTCGAGCAGAACCGAATAAACCGTGCAGGATAATTATGGGACGACCTTGTCCAAATTCGTGATATTTAAGTAACATAATGTTTTATATTAGCATCAGCATTTATCTAATTTTCAGTTATTTAAATCAATATTTAAAATTGTATGACTTGGTAGATTAAATAAGTAAGGTTTCAAAATCTATCGGCATTCCAACACCATAACCTTGTACGTAATCAACACCGATTTCTTTTAGCATGCCTTTAATAACATCATTTTCTACAAACTCTGCAATAGTCTGCATTCCCATTACATGACCAATTTCATTAATTGATTTCACCATTGCATGATCTATGGGATCGTTAATAATATCTTTAACAAACATGCCATCAATCTTAAGGTAATCTACAGGCAGGTTTTTTAAGTACCCGAAAGAAGATAAACCACTTCCAAAGTCATCCAGTGCAAATTGACATCCTAGTTCTTTCATTGATGAGATAAATTTTATTGCTTCATTTAAATTTGAAATAGCTGCTGTTTCTGTTATTTCAAAACATATTTTTTCACCCGGGATACTGGTTTTCTTTAGTTCGTTAACTATAAAATCTAGAAATTCATTGTCAGTAATAGATTGCCCGGAAAGATTGATTGAAAAAAAGTTAATTTTTTCCAATAAAGCAGGATGGTTCGATAAACGTTCAAAGGCATTTATAATTACCCATCGATCTATTTTCGACATCAGGTTGTAACGTTCAGCAGCAGGAAGAAATGCACCAGGTGGAACAGTTTCATTTTTGTCGTCAAGCATTCTGATTAGAAATTCATAATGGATATCTTTTCTACCATCAGTTGGCAGTATAGGTTGAGCGTAGAGGCAAAATTTATCTTCATCAAGAGCATGATTTAGCCGAGATATCCATTGCATCTCACCTTGACGCTGAGCAATTTCAGTATCTTCGGAATGGTATACATGAACGCGATTGCGTCCCTGGTCTTTAGCCATGTAACATGCTGTATCGGCTTGAATCAGAATATCTTTTACACTCATTGAATCATCGATAATGGGCACCAGTCCTATACTGACGCCGACTTTAAATATTTTATTTTCCCAAGAGAATTGAAAGTCCTGAATAGTACTTTGCAACGATTTAGCCACACGATGGGCATCATCAAGTGAACAGTTCTCCATTAATACTCCAAACTCATCTCCGCCCAATCTAGCCAATGTATCACTGTGTCTTATTGATGTTGATAACATTGAGCTGAGCTGACGCAACATTTCATCCCCAACACTGTGTCCACAGGTATCATTTATAATTTTGAATTGGTCAAGGTCCATGAAACATAATGCATGAGCACCTTTATTATGGTTTATTGTAGAAAGCAATCGTTTTACTCGTCGTTCAAACTCATAACGATTAACCAGTCCAGTCAGACCATCGTGAGAAGCATGATAGCTAAGTTTTTGTTCTGAACGTCTGTTTTCAAATACAGCCATAGATAGAGCACACATGTCAGAAATTGATTTTGCAAAATCTTCATCTTCTGATGACCATTTTCTTATACTTTCAGTGTGTTCATGACAAACTATGCCTACAATTTCTCCTTGATAATTAATAGGTATATCCATCATCGACTTGATTCCTAATGGATTCAAATAATGTTCTGTAAATTCATTTGTTTTTGGATCATTGCAAGCATCATCAGCCATGATAAAGCCTTTATCTGCAAGAGCTTGAAAGTAGTTAGGATACTGATCCGCGCTCAATATTAATTCTTCGTTACTAATGTTGCCTTCCTGATATAAAGCGTTGCAAATAATCTCTGTATGATCATCATTAAATAGCCAAATACTCACTCTTGCTATATTCAATTGTTCTGCATCAGTTTTTGCAAATTTATTGAACGCAAGCATTTGATTTGAAAATTCTTCTTTAGTCAGTTCCCAAAGTACTTTTTGGTTTTGTATACGTTGATTTGATTTGTTTGCTAGTTCGAGAGTTAATTTTTTACGATCAGTAATATCAAGATGGGTTCCCGACATACACAAGGGGTTACCGGCCGTATTCCATTCAACCACTTTCCCTCTGGCATTAACCCAAATCCAGTCTCCATTTTTATGTTTTTGTCGAAATTCAACATCGTAATAATCATGTTCACGGCTATAATGATTTGCCAACATTAACTCTGCATTTTTTAAGTCATCTGGATGGAGTGAGTTTCTCCATGTGTCAATGGTGACCGGTGCTAACTCATCTAAGGTATAGCCAATAATTTCTGCCCAACGATCATTGAGGATTAATTCCGTTGTTTCTACGTTCCAATACCAGGTGCCCGCATTGGTACCTGTGAGCATGTCTTTTGATCGTTGCCGTTCAAGTGTTAATCTTTCTTCTGTCGATTTACGCTTTTCAATAATTAATGCCAGAGTTACACCGACAAAAAAGAGTACTAATATATACAACCAAATATTGAATAACCCTGATTCTTCAAGATCATGGGCAAAAAAACCGGTGCCATGTACAACACTCAGTAATGCTTGAATTGCTGCCATGCTGATAATAAGTAAGGTGCCGTGAAGGCCAAAACGTACAGCTGCCCAAACAACAAAAAGAAATATCCAATAGTCCTG
>JBFIIJ010000337.1:0-3096 GCA_041601315.1 Gammaproteobacteria bacterium | reverse complement strand
GCAAATGCAGGTGGTGCGTTTAGTCCCTTTGGAGACATTACGACATTAATGGTTTGGCAAAAAGGCATAGTTCAGTTTCAGGAATTTTTTGTTTTATTTGTTCCTTCATTAGTAAACTGGTTAATTCCTGCGGCAATCATGTCGTGCTTTGTATCGAGTGATAAACCTGATGCAATCGAAGAAAAAGTTGAATTAAAAGAGGGCGCTATTTTCGTTGTTGTATTATTTATTATAACGATCATCATGGCTGTCTGTGCACATAACTTTCTCCACTTACCACCGGTCCTCGGTATGATGACGGGCTTGGCAATGCTGAAAATATTTGGTTACTTTTTGAAAATGAAGATTAAACGTCGAAATCAAGTAGTTGTCGATGATACTGGTGCCGGTGCGTTGGGTGTTGAAGCTTTTGGTGACCGCGATGACCGAAGAGAAGAAGAGTTTAATATCTTCAAGAAACTGGCCAGAGCAGAGTGGGATACTTTGATGTTTTTCTATGGCGTTATACTTTGTGTCGGCGGCCTCGGTACATTAGGATATTTAGCACTTTTATCTGAATTTATGTACGTCGACTTAGGTCCCACCACCGCAAATATTCTAGTAGGATTTTTGTCAGCTGTGATTGACAACATTCCCGTGATGTTTGCTGTATTGACGATGATGCCGGAAATGGATCATTTGCAATGGTTGTTGGTCACATTAACTGCTGGAACAGGTGGCTCAATGTTATCCGTCGGTTCTGCTGCTGGTGTAGCGGTAATGGGACAAGCACGAGGAATTTATACCTTTTTTGCTCATCTGAAATGGACATGGGCAATTGCTCTTGGTTATGCTGCCAGTATCTGGGTTCATTTCCTGATAAATGGTTAAATAGCATGCTGTTATAACTAGAATAAATAAGTTTTAAATAATAAAAACCGAATGCCGACGCATTCGGTTTTTTTCTATATAATACCTTCAAAAATAAAGCACGTTTTGACGTGTTATTTCATTTAAATTAAAAATAAAACGGGTTTTAAAATCGGAATGAATTTTCTGGGGGTGTTTAACTATTGGGTCGTTGTCATATTAATGATGGTCGGGCTGTATATTGTTATCGCACATAAGAATCTGGTTAAGAAGTTAATCGGGATTAATATCTTTCAAACCTCTATTTTTATCCTGTTTATTTCGATGGGAAAAATCACCGGTGCTACTGCACCTATTATTAATGAAACGAATACACTTTATTCGAGTCCCTTGCCACATGTGTTAATTCTGACTGCGATAGTTGTCGGTATATCGACGACCGCTCTGGGACTTGCGATTGTTATTCGGCTTTACCATGCTTTTGGTACGGTTGAAGATGATGAAATACAACAGGAGATGGAGTGATTAGTTCTCATTTGCCTGTATTACAAGTAATTATTCCACTAATAGCTGCACCCTTGTGTGTCATTTTACGACAAGGCACATTAAGTTGGTTGCTAACAGTACTAGTTAGCGCTTTATCTTTTGTGATCTCTTGTGTCTTATTCAACCAGGTTTTGACGGAAGGCGTCATTTCCTATGCGCTTGGTGGTTGGCTTAGTCCCTGGGGTATTGAATATCGTCTGGATAAGCTAACGGTCTTTATGTTGCTCATCGTTAACGGTGTCGCCGCAATTGTGTTGCTTGGTGCTAAAGCAAGTCTTGCAAATGAAATTTCATCTGATCGTCTTTATTTATTTTATACCGCATTCTTGTTAAATCTGACCGGTTTACTAGGCGTCATTATGACCGGCGATGCATTTAATTTATTTGTCTTCATAGAAATTGCCTCGTTATCATCTTATGCCATGATCAGTATTGGACGTGATAGACGCTGTCTATATGCAGCATTTAAATACCTGATTTTTGGAACGATTGGTGCCAGTTTCATTCTGATTTCTGTTGGTTTGTTATATGTAGTAACAGGCACATTAAACATGGTCGATATTTTTCAACGTTTACCCGAGGTTGAAAATACAACGACATTGATTACGGCTCTGGTATTTTTTGTCGTAGGCATTGGTATAAAAGCGGCTATCTTTCCGTTGCATTTATGGTTGCCTGATGCGTATAGCTATTCACCCTCAATCGTTTCTACTTTTCTTGCAGGAACAACGACCAAAGTATTTATCTATGTTCTTATTAGATTTATTTATTCAATTTTTGGACATGAATATGTTTTTGTTCAGGAAACATTAAATTATTTATTAATGGTTTTTGCCTGTGCCGGTATTTTATATGGCTCTTATACCGCAATTAAACAAGACAGCTTAAAGCGATTGTTAGCTTACTCTAGTATTGCTCAATTAGGTTACATGCTATTAGGTATTTCACTAGCAACTGAACTGGGTCTTGTTGCAGGTTTGATACATATTTTTAATCATGCAATTATCAAAGTTACTTTGTTTTTATCTGTAGTTACTATCATCTTTTATAGTAAAACTGATTCAATTTCTCAGCTGGCAGGATTAGCTAAGTGCATGCCTTTGCTGATGGTTGCTTTTCTTGTTTCAGGGTTAAGTTTAATCGGGGTACCAATGACAGCCGGGTTTGTCAGTAAATGGTATTTAATCAAGGCTTCATTTGAAGCTGGTTACTGGGGACTTGTGTTAGTTATCGTTTTTTCTTCCGTATTAGCCATTATTTATATCTGGAAATTTGTCGAAGTTGCTTATTTTAAATCGTCAGATAATGAGTTAATTACCTTGGACAAAGATCAAAAAACGCCGTACTTATTATTTTTTGCATTATTTGTCTTTGTTGTTTCCAATATTTATTTCGGCCTTGATTCTTCACTTAATGTGGATATGGCTAATGCCATCGCCAAAGATTTGTTTTCTAAATAATCATGAGCGATCAATTATTAATTACTTTAGCCCTATCTATTCCTGTTATAGCAATGTTTTTTATTGCCGTTACGCATAACAATATTAATCTTAGAGAAGCAAGTACATTATTCAGTTCTGTTTGTTTAATATTCGTTGTCTATTCATTGTTGCTGAAAGTACTAAATGGTGAACAACCTCAATTACATTTATTAGAATTTTTACCCGGTCTTGCAATTCATTTCAAGATTGAGCCATTAGG
>JBFIIJ010000336.1:0-3106 GCA_041601315.1 Gammaproteobacteria bacterium | reverse complement strand
TTATCTTCCTTATTAGCATTATTACGATATTTAAGCTGCATACCCTTTAAAAAATTACGTAAAATCTGATCCTGACAAGTTCGATAATGTCGATTTCCTGGTTTACGAAAAAATGCACTTAATTCATGTTTACTAATTTTGAATTCAGCTAACTCCAAGATATCGATCACATCTTCTGCTTTCAGATTTAATGCGATTTTTAATTTCGTAAAAATAATATTGTTCGTAAGTCGCTCTTCAGCAACAGGTTGTTTACCTTCCTTCTTGCCGCGTTTATCAACTATAAAACCATTTAAAAAACTCGCCATTTGCGTATCGCTACATTCTTTATAGTCAGGATCTTCATCTTTCTTTAACCAATCACTAATCTGTTCTCTAGTGACTTTAAGATTTCCTAAACCAAATACAGAGATCATTTTCGAATCACCAAATTCAAAGGTGTAGCGAAGGCGGCGTAATATATCGTTGTTATTCATAGAAACTATTATGCCAGATTATTATTTTCAATGTTTAAAGAGATTTTCAAATATCAGCTCTATTATTTAATTAAAAACCAGACTTTTTTCAATGACTTGTTGAAGTTGTATCCTTTTACGTATTGCTAAGCAATTGGCTCACATATTGTCTTTAAAACGGTAATACTTGTTTACTAATAAACTTAAAATAGTCATTATCTTAATAAAAATAAGAATGATATAGGGGATTAATATAATCCTGTCATTATCTTTAAGTTATCTTATTTTAATGAAGCTAGGGGTACTCTGGTATATTTCTATGAATACTGAAATAAAACGGGCTCTCATAATCGATGATGACGAAGACTATAGGAATCTGATAGTCAGAAAACTCCATCGCTCCTTCCCCGACATAATAATTAACGAAATAGACCCCTTATCAGACGAAATGCCTGATGAGTCTTTTTGTTGGGACAATATTGATTTTATCATCCTTGATTACAATCTTCGCCTGGACTACACAGGACTGGACTGGTTCAAAAGATTTAAAACCGTAGACTTACCAGCGACGATCTTATTAACAGCCAAAGGTAGCGAAGAACTGGCCGTCAAGGCAATGAAGCTCGGTATTGATGATTACATCGTCAAAGAACATTTTGATAATGAAAAACTTACTGAGTCAATTCAGGAATGTGTATTAAACAAATATGAAGAAAGACGCAAGCTGCATGAATTAACGAAACAAAGTAACGTATTTAAAAAATCCAACTTCATACATAAACTCAAATTAATAACGGATAAAAAAGACGTCGACCACCATTTGCTCTTGATAAACCCTGTATCCTATCTGCAAATCGGGCAGCAAAAAGGAATTAATCATCAAGACAGTTATATTAAATACATTTCAGATCGGGTACATGATTATCTGTCTTCAAAAAATATTTCATACAATATTTTTATTTACAGAGAGGAATATATTGCTGTTATTCTGGAAGCAACTTCATGCAAGAGATATATCGATGATATCTGCAAACTATTTCAGGACGAGAACTACTCTATAGGTCAATTTAAATATAGTTGCACTGTCAACATTGGAGTAATAAGCCCGCAAGCACTTGAAGCAAAAGAGCTGGACAAGAGTGATTTTGAATTACTGTCTATAGCCCTAGTACTTTGTAACTCGATTAAATCCGATAAAAATACACAGGTTTGTAACTATGGAGATATCAATATACAAGATAGCCAACCTACCGATGGTGCAACCTCTTTCTCAGAGTCATTACAAAGTTTTAATATCGAAAATGCTATTAAAGATGGAAGAATTTCCGCCAATTATCAACCATGGGTTTATATACTCTCAGATGATAAAGCAGTCATTAAGAATATCTATGATGTAAGAATTGAATTCATTGATGTTAAAGGCAATATTATTTCCCAAAATATACTGGTCAAATTACTGAATGATGCTTATGCAAAACGCATTGTCGATAAATGGGTAATTAGAAATGCAGTCTGTCTTCTGAAAGATTTTTCTAAAACCAAAGATAAAAACAACATCAAATTAGCTGTTAAAATTACCTTGAGTTCAATTACTGACCCACTATTTATATCCTGGTTGAGGGAACTCTTAATTGATGCAAAATTAGCTAACAATTGTCTTTTGATTGAAATCGATGCCGCTCAACTTATCAGAGACCCGAATGATCACGAACACCTGGTTGAAACAATTGGCATAGAATTCCAGATAAAATTTATCCTGTCAGGCATTTTTGATATTGATACATATTATCAGGCACGCAAGTTTCATATATTTGATTATGTGAAATTAAATATAAATAATCTTACCTATGGTATTCCCAGAGATCCCCTGAGAAAGCTGGTAAATGATATAAAGCATGATGGCGCAAAAATAGTTGCTGTTAATGTATCCAATGCTGAAATGCTAACTATGGCAACCGAGTTTGACGTTGAATACATGCATGGCTACCTGATCGGCAAGCCAAATATAGATGTGATATCAGATAGTGAAGGCGATCTCTATTGTGTGATATAAGAAATCAAATGTTTGTAACAAGCCTTTAATTCCCCTCTTGCAACTCAGATAAATATTTAAATAATAATCTCGCTGATTTTGGTGGTTTATTCTGTATTTTCTCTTTTTTTGCATTTCGAATTAGCTGATTAACGTGTTGTCGTTCGAAACTTTCAAACTTATTCGCTAATTCATTTAACAAATCCTGATCACCTTGTAACAAATGATCTCGCCATTGCTCAACTTCGTGAAATTCATTCACTTCGTCTTTATGAGGTTTATGTGTTTTCTCCAATGCTGAACGAATCGATACTTCATCTTCATCCTTCATTAAGCTGCCAATAAATTTAAGCTGACGACTAAGCGCAATTTTTTTCATGGACTTCGCCGCAATGACTGCTTCTCGCAGCCTATCTGAAACAGGGATATTAATAAGATGCTTTTCAGGTAATGCAACCAGTTGTTTCCCCAATGCTTGTAATTCAAGCAACTCACGCTTTACCTGTGATTTACTTTTTCCAAATTCTTCGTAATCTTCGTATTCTTGTTCCATATTTTTTTTAATTTCTAAATTATTTATTTTTTGCAATAAGATCTATGATAATCCTTTAATAATTTT
>JBFIIJ010000335.1:0-3110 GCA_041601315.1 Gammaproteobacteria bacterium | reverse complement strand
GAAAAAAAAGCGAATCGATTTGGGTTCAAAATTGATAATGAAATGGTTGAGATAAAAGGCCATTGTCAGGAATGTCGTGATTCAGGGAAATGATAAAAATGATTTTTCTGAAAAGACTATGTTTAGTCCTATTCCTGTTTGTCACTTCTGTAAATGGTTATGCGCAAAATAAAATTAATGTCTTTGTCAGTATTTTACCTCAGCAGTATTTTGTGCAACAGGTAGGGGGCGAATATGTTGATGTTCATGTCATGGTTGGTCCAGGTTTAAGCCCGGAAACTTATGAGCCAACACCACAACAAATGGCGGCACTAGCGAATGCTGATGTTTATTTTGGTATAGGCGTTTCTTTTGAAAAAGTATGGCTTGATAAAATTAAACTAAGCAATAAAGACCTTGTTGTTATTGAATGTTGCAAGCAGTTTTCAACTTTGCATGGACACTCGCATGATGATGATAATATTGATCCTCATATCTGGACCAGTCCGAAAAAAGTAATGCAGATTACAAAATTAATTGAAAAAACATTAATAAATATTGATGGAAACAATAGTGATGCTTATGAAATAAATGCATCACATTTCATAGATGAATTGAATAAACTTGATATCAGTATAAAAAATAAATTGTCAGCGACAAATCAAAAAAATTTTATTGTCACCCATCCTTCATGGGAATACTTTGCAGATGAATATGGTTTGGCACAAATATCAATTGAAAAAAAAGGAAAGGAAATTCAAGCGCGTTCGATGGTTAAGTTAATCAAATTAGCCAAAGAAAAAAATATTAAAGCTGTATTTGTACAATCACAATTCAGTGATAAAGCTGCAAAAGTAATAGCAAAAGAAATTGATGCGGTCGTGTTTAGTCTGGACCCGCTAGCATATAACTATATTGAAAACATGAATGATGTTGCGGATAAAATCATGGAAGGTTTGTCGTATGAATAATGTTGTTATTGATATTGATAATGTCAGTTTTAACTATGGCATGGTGCCAGTGTTAGAAAATATTTCTTTAAAAGTTTATGAGGATGAATTCATTGGCATTATTGGTCCGAATGCAAGTGGCAAAAGTACATTGCTTAAATTAATACTTGGATTAATTAAGCCGGATAAAGGAACGATTAAAAAGTACAACGAAAAATGTCAACATAAACGAAATCATATTGGTTATGTTCCTCAGCATGTAAATTTTTCACGCGACTTTCCTGTTACTGTTGAAGAGGTCGTAATGATGGGGCACATTACTTCTTCATCTTTGTTTTTTAAATTTAACAAAGAAGAAGTAGCTAGTGCGAGGCATGCAATGGAAGTATTGGAAATAGAAAATATTGCCAAACGACAAATTGGTTCGTTGTCAGGTGGTCAATTACAGCGTGTATTGATTGCTCGTGCATTAGTATGTCAGCCTAATATATTAATACTGGATGAGCCGACATCAAATGTAGACATGCGCGTCGAAGAAGATATTTTTGCATTATTAAAAAATTATAGTGAGCATATGACAATTATCGTTGTCTCTCACGATATCGCATTTATTTCAGGTTATGTTGATCGTGTGGCCTGTTTAAATCGTACTCTTGTTTGTCATGATACAGAATCAATTAGCGGTAAAATGATCGAAGAGTTATACGATGCTCCCGTCAAAATGATTCATCACCACCATTAATTATTATGAGTGAATTCTTATTTGCATTAAACGAATATACGTTTTTACAAAACGCAGTGATTGCATGCCTGTTAGCTAGTATTGGTTGTGGTGTCATTGGCAGTTACGTTGTTGTAAAGAAAATTAGTTTTTTGACAGGGGGGATTGCGCATTCGGTATTGGCTGGAATGGGTATGGCTTATTATTTTAATGCTTCACCTATTCTTGGAGCAATAATTGCTGCGCTTGTCTCAAGCATTTTAATAGGCTGGATTAACCTTAGGTGGAAAGAGCATGAAGATGTATTAATTGCTGCTTTTTGGTCAGCAGGCATGGCGATAGGCATATTATTTTTGTCACGTACGCCTGGCTATAATGTCGATTTGATGAGTTACTTATTTGGCAATATTTTACTGATTACGAGTAATGATCTATGGCTAATGCTATTGCTGGATGTAGTTGTTTTGAGCGTCGTATTGGTATGTTATAAACATTTTCTCGTGAGTGTTTTTGATGAAGAATTTGCCAGATTGCATGGCATCAATACCGAGTTTTTCTATATTCTGCTCTTGTGCTTGATATCAATAACGATAGTAATATTGATTCAATTGGTAGGATTAATTCTGGTTATCGCACTTTTAACACTGCCTGCCGCGATCGCAAATCAATATGTAACATCCCTGTACAAAATGTTTTTTCTATCAGCTTTAATATGCACTGCCATAAGCATAAGCGGTGTTGCAATTTCATTTGAACCTGACTTGCCAACAGGCTCAGTCATTGTTTTATTAGCTTGTGTGACTTATTTTGTCTCTGTTTTTATTAAACATCTTATCAATAATAAGAAAACGACAGCATGACACTATTTGCTACGTCTTGCTCTACTTGCATCAGCTAATATTTTTATTAGTTCAACTGTATTATCCCAACCTAAACAAGCATCAGTGATGCTTTGTCCATAAACTAATTCCTGACCAGGTTTTGCATCTTGTCTGCCGGCTATTAAATGACTTTCTATCATGGTGCCAATGATTCGTTTGTCACCATTTGCAATTTGTTCAGCAACAGCCTTGCCGACTTCAATTTGCAGATCATGTTGTTTTTTACTATTTGCATGGCTTAAATCAATCATGATTGTTGCTGGTAGTCCTGCTGCTTCAAGTTCTTTTGAGACCTTGTCTATACTCGCTGCATCGTAATTAGGTTCTTGACCACCACGTAAAATAATATGGCTATCAGGATTGCCAGTGGTTGAGAAAATAGCGGCATTACCTTCTTTCGTAACTGAAAGAAAATTATGTGCACCAATAGCTGCACCAATCGCATCGACTGCAATTTTTGTCGTGCCGTAAGTTCCATTCTTAAATCCTACCGGACATGATAGACCTGATGCTAATTCACGATGAACCTGGCTTTCGGTTGTTCTTGCACCAATAGCGCCCCAACTAATTAAATCTGTG
>JBFIIJ010000334.1:0-3121 GCA_041601315.1 Gammaproteobacteria bacterium | reverse complement strand
CGCGATTATTGATCAAGGTAGTATTATCAAAAATACTTCGATGAAACAATTGTTATCTAATCTAAATAAAGAAACGTTTGTTCTTGATCTAATTAAACCGATTGATTCATTACCTGATTTTAACGGCTTTACTGTTAAATTAATTGATGCCTCGACGATAGAAGTTGAAATTAGTCGAGAAAAAAACATTAATGATCTCTTTAGTATTTTTTCAATGCATAACATTAATATTTGCAGTATGAGAAATAAATCTAACCGTCTGGAAAAATTATTTCTCGACTTACTGGAAAATAATAACAACTCAAATTAAATGTTATGTATACACAATCTACACTCATTGCATTCAATACTATTGTAAGAAAAGAAATAAGTCGGTTTACTCGAATATGGGTACAAACGATTCTGCCACCAGCGATCAGCATGACACTGTATTTTGTTATCTTTGGCAGTTTAATAGGACCACGCATTGGCACAATGAATGGCTTTAGTTATATTGATTACATTGCTCCCGGCATTATTATGATGGCTATCATCAATAACTCTTACGCGAATGTTGTTTCTTCTTTTTTTGGTGCCAAATTTCAAAATCATATTGAAGAAATGTTAGTCGCGCCTATTCCAAATCTGGTAATTCTAGCTGGTTTTGTCACAGGTGGACTTGCGAGGGGGTTTTTAGTAGGTGCAGTCGTCACAATCGTTGCACTTTTTTTTACTGATCTGAGAATACATAGCTTACCCATAACAATTGCCGTCGTTTTTATGACCGCCATTGTTTTTTCATTAGCAGGATTAATTAATGCCATCTTTGCAAAAAAGTTTGATGATATTTCCATCATCCCTACTTTCGTACTAACACCCTTAATTTATTTAGGCGGCGTATTTTATTCTATCGATATGTTACCTGAGTTCTGGCAAACCGTTTCTTCATTTAACCCTATTCTATATATGGTCAATGCGTTTCGTTATGGCATGTTGGGAGAATCAGACATAAATATCATCAATGCATTTTTAATACTAACATTATTCGTGGCTGTTCTTTTTTCGTTTGCTTTATACCTTTTGAATAAAGGTACGGGGATAAAACACTAATTTATTTTCCTGAGTAAATACAACCTGCAGTACATGTTTCCTGAACAACTATAGATGAGAGTAAAGGCATAGAAGGCTCAAGTTTATTCCAAACCCATTTAGCTAAATTTTCACTGGTCGGATTTTCCAAGCCTTGAATGTCATTAAGATAATGATGATCCAGGCTCTCGAACAGGGGCTTGAATGCTTTACTAATATCGGCGAAATCGATTACCCAACCAGTCTTTTCATCAACATCACCAGAGACATGTATTTCAATCCTGAATGAATGCCCATGTAATCGGCTACACTTATGATCATCTGGTAGATTAGGTAATCGATGTGCAGCTTCAATCGTAAAGGCTTTATATATTTCCATGATAATAATTATATGGCCTTTTTATATTCCTGGTAGAAACAATTCGCCTTTTCCCACATCGTTCCCGTAGTACCCTTACCAACGGGCTTATTATCTAACTCAATAACGGGAACAATTTCCCAGGTTGAACTGGTAATCCAAACCTCATCCGCTTTCAATAACTCCTCAAGCTCAATAGTTTTTTCAACAATATTAATGCTATTTTTTGAAAGGATTTCAACTACCAAGTCACGCGTTATTCCTGGTAAAACATGTCTGTTCTTAGGTGGTGTATAAACCGTATCACCTTTAATGATAAACACATTACTTGCTGCGCCTTCCGTAACATATCCATCCCGAACTAAAATAGCTTCTTTTGCGCCTTGCTCTTTTGCTTTATGTCTTAACAAGACACTAGGTAGTAAAGTAATCGCCTTAATATCGCAATATTGCCAACGGATATCTTCATGTGTAATTGCTTTTATACCGGAAGACAAATCTTTCTTTATTATAGGCCGACTCATAGCGAATATAGTCGGTTCGTCAGCCAGTGAAATATCATGATCTCGCTCGGTAACACCTCGCGTAATTTGTAAATAAATAGATTGGTCTTTATCTTCCAATGCATCTATCAACTGAACAAATATGGCAAGCCATTCTTTTTTACTTAGAGGATTATCCATATAAATTGCACTTAAACTATTTTCCAGACGCTCTAGATGTTCATCAAAGCGAAAAATTTTACGATTAAACACAGGAATGACTTCATATACTCCATCACCAAATGTAAATCCGCGATCAAGAACATTTATTGTCGCTTCGGCAAGCGGCTTAAATTCACCGTTTAGATAGACAATACTCATGATATTTTATTAATTGAATAAAAGGCGAACTTTATCTTTTAATTTATTAATAATGCTACCTTCAGGAATTGTTTCCAGCGCTAGAAGTGGAACTGAAACTATACTTTCATTCGTTAACATTACATTTAAGATTCCTTTTTGTTCACCTTCATTTACTGGAGCTAGTACTTGTTTATCAAGCTCTACAACTGGCTCTAACTTTTCATATTGGCCTCTCGGAATCGTCACGTAAATATCATTATTAACCCCGAGATTCAGTGTATCAACGTTAGCTTTCCAAACTTTGACATTAGTAATCAACTCACCGGCACTATATAATTTATGCGTTTCATAAAAACGATAACCATAATTCAATAATGCCTGACTCGCTGTCGCTCTAGCTTTATCACCATCAGTACCCATTACAACCGAGATTAATCTCATACCATCTTTCAATGCTGAAGCGACTAAACAATAACCTGCTTCCTCAGTGTGCCCGGTTTTTATTCCATCAACATTACGATCGCGCCATAGTAATTTATTTCGATTATGTTGTTTAATCTTATTAAAGGTAAATTCTTTTACTTTATGTAATTCATACTCCTCAGGATAATCATGAATCATGGCACGAGCCAACTTTGCCAAATCACGGGCAGTTGTATAATGGTTTTCATCTGGTAGGCCTGTGCTATTTACGAAGTGTGTATCATGCATACCCAAACGTTCAGCATGCTTATTCATAAGATCGGCAAAAACTTCTTCCGTACCGGAAATAGAGTCAGCTAAAGCGACACTGGCATCGTTGCCTGATTGTATAACGACGCCATGTAAGAGGTCATCAAGCTTAACTGTT
>JBFIIJ010000333.1:0-3127 GCA_041601315.1 Gammaproteobacteria bacterium | reverse complement strand
TGTACTTCATATAAGGTACTCGATTTTGCGCAATTCATACCTTCGATAGATTAGTGTTTCGTCATGAATTATCTGAGGGGCTGTATTACTTAGTAACCTGGATGGGGTGGCAAAAAACTGGGGCGGTGAGAGGGGCGGGTATTTCGTTGATTTTGAACGAGATGGTTTCAAGAATGATAGAAAAATGCATCACGCTCGGCGAGAACATACGGTAGAGATAGAATGATTGGGTTATAAGATATAAGCGCGATGCTTTTTATGTGGTCGAAGTAAAGTGTTTAATAGATTTAATCTTATCTTGAAAATATTATTAATGGATTTATATAGTGGTTGGTAAGAAAAATTTAGTATTTATTAGTCATGCTACACCCGAGGACAATACCTTTGCGATATGGCTATCGACTCGCCTTAAATTAATCGGGTATACGGTATGGTCTGACGTAACTAAGTTATTTGGCGGCGAAAAGTGGTGGCAGGATATTGAAGAAGCTATCGATTCTTATTCCTGTAAGTTTATTATTGTCATTACTAGGACATCGTTGACTAAACCTGGCGTACAAAGAGAAATACAGCTTGCTCTTGCTGCGCAGGAAAAGAATAAAATACCAAATTACATCATCCCAATCATTATCGATGATTCTTCTTTTAGTAATCAACCGTATGGGTTTTCCGAACTAAATATTGTCTCATTTAAAAATAATTGGGCACAAGGCTTATCAAAGATTATAAGTCGAATGGAGCGAGATAGTGTGCCTAAGCAGCATGATAAGATTTCACCTTTGGCTCCTTTTATCACGTTGCAGGAAAACTCTAAAATATCTATTGAGGATGTTGAACAAACAACAATTAGCAATTGGTTGCCAATTCAGCATATTCCAGAAGTTATTAATTTTTATCGATTACCTGTGGAGATTTCAGGTTTTCGATATTTATGTAATGGTTTTCCTCGTCCTTGGTTTGAATATTCAAATTTATTTGCCACTTTTTCAGATGAAGAAACGGTAAAGGGGTACTTTGAAAGTTGGCCAGAGAAAATTTATAAAGTTTCAGAACTTGCGATTTCTAATGTGTTAGAAAATAAATTATCTGATCGCTTAAATCTATCTAGCAATGACGCTTCAAATAAAATTAGTTACCTCATAAAAGAAGCTTGGGAAAGAAGCATGCGCCATAAAGGATTAAAATGTTATGAAATGGCAAATGGGAAATCAGCTTGGTTCTTTCCATTTCAAACGCCATTTATAGGGAAGATTAAGTTTGCAGGAATTAAAGGAGAAACGAAAAATCGTGCAATTATGGGTCGAAGTGAAGCTAACGATATTTACTGGCATTTTTGTATTAGTGTGATGCCTAGTTTATGGCCTATTCCAAAATTAAGCCTACTACCTCATGTTGTATTTACGGAAGATGGAATTAAGCCGATAGAAAACAAGACCAGAATGCATACATTGCGTCGTCGATTCTGCAAGATGTGGTGGAACCCTCGATGGAGAGACATGTTACTAACCTACTTATCCTTACTCTCCAGTGAAAACGGAGAGATAGATATTCCTGTAGGTAGTGAGCAAAGTTTAAAGTTCCCTGTATTACCATTAACATTTCAATCACCTATTAGTTTAATCCTTAACGAACCGATAACAGAGATCGATGAAGTTGAAGATGTACTAGTTCCTGATGATGAAATAGAGGAGTTAGACGATTAACTCTCATAGTAAAATTATTTACATCAAAGAGCCTGAACTTTGTTTTGGCTATAATCAAACTACCGAGTTTACTAAGGATGGTTTGCTGTTTTTTGGACCATTAGACTCTAGGCAGAATGCACCACCAATGCGAGTTGGATTTATTGGTACTGATCGTGGTTTAAGATTATATAAAAAATGGACTAAATCGATTAATGGATATATCCCAACCGGAAAAGAAGATAAAGAACATCATGTAGCCTTTCCTGGTTTTGAAGCTATCTTTTCTGCTAGTTGGCCTGAAGATCCCGTAAGTACAATTATTATTCCTCATGATGATATTCTTAATAAGATTCAAATAAAAGATCGCTGGCAAGCAATCTACAGTACGGTTTCACTTTTTGATGAAAAGATAAGGCAGCATAGACAAGAAGAAGATCAGCAAGTCGATTTATGGTTTGTCGTAATTCCAGAAGATGTATATAAACTAGGCCGACCGAATTCTAAAGTTTCAAAAAATGATGCAATTGATTCACCAATTGAAATGAATAAGCGTTTAGCAAAACGATTAGAAACTCAATTTTCATTATGGGAGGAGGATCATCAGAATGCGGAAATATATAAATATGAACTTAACTTTCATAATCAGTTAAAAGCAAGGCTACTGGATACTCAGGAAGTGTTGCAAGTAGTTAGAGAAACGACGCTTTCGCCAGATGATTTTATTACTGATGGAAAGTCTCTTCGTCAGTTACAAGATCCAGCTTCACTTGCATGGAATCTGTGTGTTACTGCATATTTTAAATCTTCAGGTAGACCGTGGCGTTTAGCAAATGTGCGAGAAGGCGTTTGTTATGTTGGATTGGTATTTAAACAAGATGTTACTCAAAAAGATCCAAGAAACGCATGTTGTGGTGCCCAAATGTTCCTTGATTCTGGTGATGGGCTGGTTTTTAAAGGAGCAGTAGGGCCTTGGTATTCTGAAGAAACAGGTCAATATCACCTTACTTATAAAAAAGCTAAATCATTGGCTGAATTAGTTGTAGCTTCTTATAAGAAAAAACATGGGTTTACGCCAAAAGAGCTTTTTATACATGGAAAAACATGGGCTAATCAAGATGAATGGCGTGGTTTTAAAGATGGTGTACCAGATGAGACTAATATAGTTTGTATACGTATACGTGATGAGCGACATTTTAAGTTATACAGCACAGAAGATACCTGTGTTCCTAGAGGAACCGCATTTATTGCTGGAAGACGAAAAGGTTATCTCTGGACTAAAGGCTTCATTCCTCGACTACAAACTTATCCCGGATGGGAGGTTCCCAAACCGCTTTGTATAGATATCTGTCATGGTGAAGCAGACATAGAACAAGTATTAACAGATATACTTGGCTTAACAAAAGTTAATTTCAATGCCTGTTTATATGCAGACGGGGAGCCAG
>JBFIIJ010000332.1:0-3163 GCA_041601315.1 Gammaproteobacteria bacterium | reverse complement strand
TAATCGGTGAACTATGCCGGCACGCGGTATAGTGTCCAGATTGTTATCAAAATTTAGCAGCGCGTTGACCAAGGTGTGATTAAGATTGCCTGCACCTGGATGAACTACAAGCCCGCTAGGTTTATTGATAACAATGATGGCATCATCTTTGTGAATGATATTCAGATCGATTGCTTCAGCCTGATGCTTATCCTCGCTATAAATTTCGGCATCTATTTTTATTACATCACCAACATTAACTTCATCTTTTTGTTTGTAATTTAAATTATTGACACTAACATTATTCGACTTAATCCAGGACTGAATTCTAGAACGTGAATGCTCAGGACATAATTTAGATAGTGCCTGATCCAGACGTTTTCCAGACAGTTCATCTGGTACGGTGACTTGTAATTGAAATTTACTCATGTGCTTCGAAGCGCTTTGCCCTCAAGATAGGATTAGGCTAATCTATATACTATGCGACATTTAAACATTTTATTATTAATTTTTATCATTTCAGGCTGTTCTTATTTTGGCGGAGAAAAAGAAGATAAGACAAAAAACTGGGATGCAGATCATTTTTATGCTGAAGCAAAAGGTGCGCTTGAATCAGGAAATTATGATGAAGCAGTCGACCTGTATCAGAAACTGGAAACGAGATATCCGTTTGGTGTTCACGCTCAACAGGCATTGCTAGATTTATCATATGCCTATTACAAGAATGATGAACCTGAGGCGTCCATTGCAGCATGTGATCGTTTCATTAAGCTGTATCCTCAAAATCGTCATGTAGATTATGCATATTACTTGAAGGGGCTCGCCAATTTTAATAAAGGTAAAGGTTTTACTCAGCGATATTTACCAACGGATGAGTCGCAACGTGATCCCGGTGCTGCCCTTAATGCGTTCGAATCTTTTTCTGAGTTAGTGAAGCGTTATCCAGATAGTGAGTATGTAGAAGATTCGGAACAACGCATGCGTTATTTAAGAAATATCCTTGCAAAAAATGAAGTGCATGTTGCAAATTACTATATGCGTCGCGGCGCATTTGTGGCGGCGGTAAATCGAGCAAGATATGTAGTCGAAAACTATCCACGTACACCATCAGTGCCGGATGCGTTAGTTGTTTTGGCGAAAGCTTATCGAGTGCTTGAAATGAATGATCTTTCGGATGATGCACTACGAGTATTGGAATTGAACTACCCTAATCATCCTGGCGCTTACGATGCTAAGAACGTGAAGGTTAAATAAGTTTTATTTTTCTATATATCCAGAAGTGATTGGATAACGTCGATCTCTACCAAAAGCCCTTTCGGTGATTCTGACTCCTGGTGCTGCCTGTCTGCGTTTATATTCGTTTATATCTACTAGTCTTATAACTTTGTAGACAATTTCAGCATCGAAACCGTTTTTAATTATCTGTTCTGGATGTTTATCAAGTTCAATATATTGTTCAAGGATAGGATCAAGAATATCGTAATCAGGTAATGAATCTTGATCCAATTGTTCGTGACGCAATTCGGCACTTGGGGCTCTGCTTATGACTCTTTCTGGAATAACCAGTTGTTGTTTATTACGCCATTTTGCAAGCTTGTAGACTAATGTCTTCCATACGTCTTTAATTGGTGCATAGCCACCAGCCATATCTCCATAAAGTGTTGCATAGCCGACTGCCATTTCGCTTTTGTTACCCGTTGTTAATACAATTTTGCCACTTTTATTTGATGCAGCCATTAATAGTATCCCTCTGCAGCGTGCTTGTATGTTTTCCTCAGTAGTGTCAGTAGATAAGTCTTTAAAACGAGGTTCAAGGGCTTTTAGAAAAGATTCAAATGGTTGTTCAATAGAAATTGTTTCATAATTTACGCCAAGCATTTTTGCCTGTAGGCAAGCATCTTCATTGCTCATGTCTGCTGTAAAACGCGAAGGCATTATCAACACTTCAACATTTTCTGCACCTAATGCATCGACAGCAATACTCAAAGTTAAGGCGGAATCAATTCCTCCAGACAAACCAATTAACGCACCTTTAAAGTTATTTTTTCTTACATAATCTCCAACTCCTAATACTAACGCGTTATAAATATTTTCCTCTTCAGTTGAAACAGGATTAGATACTATTTTATCTGATTTAACTTTTGGTTGTTCTATATCGAAATTGATGTTGTACAAACCTTCTTCGAATTGAGGCGCATGAAAAACAATATCTCCCAGATTATTAACAACTAAAGAATTACCATCAAAGACAAGTTCATCTTGTCCGCCGACAAGGTTTGTATAGACAATGTACATATTTGAATCTTGTGCGCGTTTAGCGATCATTTTTTCGCGTTCTACAAGTTTGTTTTTATGATATGGCGAAGCATTTATATTAAACATAATCTTTGCGCCAGCGTTTGCCGCGTCCTGAATAGGTTCAGGAACCCATATATCTTCGCAAATACTTAACGCTGCAGTTATTCCATTAATTTCAAATAAACATGTTTCATTTCCAGCTGTGAAATATCTTTTTTCATCAAACACGCCGTAATTAGGGAGATGTTGTTTATAATATGTTTTTATAATTTTTTTATCGTGAATAAGGCTACAGGCATTATAGAGTTTGTTATTTTGTTTTATGGGATAACCAATAATGACATGGATAGTCTTACTTGCCTCAACAATTTCATCTAATGCCGTTAAAACATATTCATTAAATGCAGGGCGTAATAGTAAATCTTCAGGTGGGTAAGAACTGATGCTAAGTTCAGGAAAGATAATCACATCAGCATCTTCGGCATCATTAATAGATTGAATGATCTTTTTAGTATTGCCCTCAATATCACCAACGGTGAGATTTAATTGAGCAAGAAGAATATATAATGAAGTGTCTGACATAGTTTTAATGAACGGCAAGCAAACGAGGCGACTATACCTACAGTTCAGGAGTTTACCAAGAAGATACTAATTTTGAACCTGATTATGAAGCTATATCAGATAATTATTTATACATAGAATTTAATAATTACGATAGTCGTTCAGCAATAGCGCTGCCTAATTCTCCGGGTGAGCGTACAGTTTTAACATTGGCTGCTTCAAGTGCAGCAAACTTATCATCAGCCGTTCCTTTTCCGCCAGAAATAATAGCTCCGGCATGTCCCATGCGTTTTCCTGGAGGAGCAGTAACCCCGGCAATATAACC
>JBFIIJ010000331.1:0-3178 GCA_041601315.1 Gammaproteobacteria bacterium | reverse complement strand
GATAAACCGCTGCTTTGGTCGTTATGTTGCCTAATCAGATGAAGTGCCAAAGCTGCAATGCGTCAGTGGCCTGGTCTTGGGGTGAATACTTTCGGTCATCGTTCGGGAAGACTAGTTGTCCTGAGTGCGGCGTAAGACTCAAATTACAGCGAGGAGACAAGTATTGGATATGGATCTGTCTATTCGTTATATGTCTTTTCCCCCTATTTACACTGTTCACTAACATTGCTTTCTACGTATATGAAAGTCACCCAGGCATATTTCAGAGTGGTGCTTTCAAGTTGGGTTACCCTTTCGCTTGTGGCCTCCTTGTGTTTGCAGTGTTTGTAGGCCCCGATAAGTACTTCTCCTCTAAGTGGGGTAGGCTAAGTGCCAAAGCAACATAACAAGTCAAGGCAGCAAGGGCGCTTCGCGCCGGGACCCGCTAACGCGGGCCCCTGCTTGCGGCGTTATGCCAATAATCAAGGATAGAGAAATACCGATATGAAAAAACTGATTCTGCCAAAAGAAACTAACAACGAATCAATTGAAACGACTCAAAGTATATTGTTTGTGGGAGCCAATGGCTCTGGGAAAACTCGTCTTGGCACTTGGATTGAAATAAATTCTCCTCAGAAAGAGCTCGTACATAGAATATCTGCCCAAAAATCCCTCTCCTTGCCTGATTCCACTACCCCTCAATCGATAGAACAAGCAGAGAAGGACCTTTTGTTTGGGAACCCCGGCTGGAACTATCATAACAAAGTTAACAAATGGCAAAACAAACCAGCTACTACGTTCCTAAATGATTACCAAAAACTTATGGTTTATTTGTTTTCTGATGAAACTGAGGAAAATGCAAAGTTTAAGAGAGCTTGCAAAGAAAGCGAAGATCGTATTGACCCTCCTATAACTAAGATTGATCGTGTAAAAGAATTATGGGAAACAATTCTTCCTCACAGGGAATTAGTTATTGGTGGATTAAGAATTCAAACACGCGTAAGAGGACAGGAAGATAAAATATATAACTCATCTGAAATGAGCGATGGCGAAAGAGTTATTTTTTATCTTATAGGGCAGTGCTTAGCCGCTCCAAAAGATGGAATTATTGTTATAGATGAGCCAGAATTACACCTGCACAAATCTGTCCAGGCCCCACTATGGGATGCTGTAGAAAAACTAAGAGATGACTGTCTTTTTGTTTACTTAACGCATGATGTTGATTTTGCAGCGGCCAAAGAAACAGCAAAAAGAGTGTGGTTAAAATCTTTCGATGGCCAAAAATGGGAATGGGAGCAAATAGAAGATGATGAAAATCTCCCGGACGACTTACTTATTGAAGTTTTAGGGAGTAGAAAACCTGTTGTATTTGTAGAGGGCGAAAACGGCAGTTTTGATGTCAGCTTATACAGAGAACTTTTATCTGATTTTCTCGTTATCCCAAGAGGTAGCTGTACTCAAGTTATCCAATCTGTGAAAGCGTTAAAAGCAAACGCTCAGATACATCACTTGGATGTATACGGATTAATCGACAGGGATCGAAGGGTTCAAGCTGAAATTAATAGGCTTGAACAAGACTCCATCTATGTCTTGAAAGTGGCAGAAGTTGAGAATCTGTTTTGTACGAGAGAGGTTCTTGAAATAGTAAGCAATAGGCTTGCTCGAGATCCAACAATAGATTTTGATACAGTTTCCAATACTGTTTTCGGTAGACTTCATGGAGAACTAGATCATCAAGTGTCATTACGCGTTTCCAGTGAAGTAAAGTTCCAATTGAATATGTTTGATGCAAGTCAAACTGGTGCTGACAATATAAACAATGCACTACAAACGCTTGCTGCGGGTATTGATGTCAACCAAATATATGCAGATACAAACACACTTTATAGCGATGTTCTACATACAAAAGACTTTGATCAGTTATTGGCGCTCTACAACCGTAAGTCCCTTTCTTCACAAGTTAGTAATTCATTAGGGTTGGCAAATGGAAGTTTGCCAGAAACGATTGTTCGACTTGTGCGAGGTGACTGCAAAGAAGAAATTAAAAATGCGTTGAAACCCTATTTTGGTAACTTTCAGCAGCATATGGCATAACAATTTTCTGCACCCGGATAAATTACTCGCTGCGCTCCTAATTTTTCGATGAGAAAGGCGTTATGCTTTTGAACTATGTTCATTGCTATAAACAAAAAAAATGAAAGGATTGCTCCAGTAAAAGGAGTCAATGCATTTTGCCCTTCCTGTAAAAGAGCAGTAGTTGCAAGAATAGGTAAGATAGTTTCCCGTCACTGGGCACATAAAGAAAAGTGTGACTGTGAGCATGGAAGGGGGATGACGAAGTGGCATTACAGGTGGGTTGAGCGCCACTATAAAAAGTCTGGTTGGACGGTAGAGTGGCCCTCTGATGCATTTAGATTTGATTGTTTTAACAAAAGCGAGAATCTGGTTGTTGAGGTTCAGACGAAACCAATTTACGAATACGTCATAAATAAGACGGATTACGCCCTTTCGAAGGGGTACAAGATAAAATGGGTCTTTCATGAAAAGGTCATGGAGTCATTCGAAAAATTGTTTAACGTGTTTCAGGCAAAGTCACTTAGACGGCTTGTGATTCTAGATCTCATACAAATGTACTCAAACTCTGACAGCGTAGAGTTTTATATTGATTCACATGCTGTAGGCTCGGAGGGCAATTCATCTCAAGGGCTTCTTCGCTTGCAGCCAACGATCAAAGAAATTGCTAGGTATCCAGATTACTATCGGGTTCCCTATGTGCGGCATGAAAAAAAATAACAAGACGGTGTTGTCGCTTTCGGCTGGGACTGCCATTTCGCTGGCGGTCCAGGTCAGCCCCAAACCGCGGCGTTATTTCTTCGCCAAAATATCTAGCGCAACCGCTTCAGCTACCTTAATACCATCAATGGCGGCGGATAAGACACTGCCGGCATAGCCAGCGCCTTCCCCGGCAGGGTATAAACGTGCCCGGCATTCCACAGAAGAGAGCTAACAGCTCACCTTGGTTGAAAATACTTAGTTTCGACCGATATCGTCTTGTTTCAGATCTTCACGCAGGTAAAGATGGCGTTTCCAGAGGTTTTGTCCCAGGGGATGATTTTTTCGTAATCATGTTCAAATAGATGAACGTCAAAGTAAGGTCGCAGGAGGGCTTGCAGCTCCTCAAAACTCACCGCGACCATGG
>JBFIIJ010000330.1:0-3188 GCA_041601315.1 Gammaproteobacteria bacterium | reverse complement strand
CCGGTATTTCAAGAACATTATTATTGTTTGGTGAAAGAGAAAAAGATCACAAAATCATGCTTGAAAAAATATTGAAACCAGGAATGATGGTTTTCGATATTGGGGCAAATATTGGTTACTATCCATTAATGGAACTAGCGTTAATTGGAAGTTCAGGTAATTTGATCGCTATAGAACCATCGCCCAGCAATGTAGATCTACTGAAAAAGAATCTAGCTCTCAATGGGTATAATGACATTCAAGTGATTTCAGGCGCAATGTCTGATAAAGAGGGCACTGATAAATTTTATTTGTCAGAGTTTTCAAACCTGAATACGTTTCATCCTACAGGTACTGGCGAGAAATTTGTTTCAGGTGAAACGATTGATGTGAAAACGTATACAGTGCCTACATTGGCTAAAAAATACGGCACGCCAGATTTGATAAGAATGGATGTGGAAGGGCATGAGGTCGAAGTGATTGAAGGCATGCTTAAAGCAATTTCTGATGGCGATATGAGTCCGATGATTATTTTTGAAACTCATATATCGCGATATTCCGACGAACATAATATGGAATCAATATTAAATAACATGTTTGAGTTGGGTTATTCAGTTAGTTTAGTGTCATCCTCGTATGAAAGAGGTACAAAAATAATTAATGGATTGGGTTATAAAGGAACTGGTCCAATAAAGTCAGATGGTTTGACTAGATACATTTATGAAAATATCAGTAATAAAGATGCCATTAGTTTGATATGTGAAACGGGTGGCGCACGAACAGTTTTATTAAAAAAGATTTAATTGGTTTTAAAAATTAAATATTGTAATACTGAAAATATATGAGCACATTTAAGCATTTGCTTCTGTAACAAAAAAATAAACGGTTTTATTATAAAATATTATGAGCAATAAAAATCTAAAGTATTACCAATCTGATCTGAGTTTGGATGGAGCCCGAGTTTTAGTCACTGGTGGAACGGGGTCATTTGGAAAGAAGTTTATTAATAGAATATTAAATCTATATGACTTAAATAAAGTTATTGTCTTTTCCAGAGATGAACATAAACAGTATGAGATGGAACATGAACTAAATTCTAGTGGGCATAAAAATGTTCGTTTCTTTATAGGTGATGTTAGAGATCGAGATAGATTAAATATGGCTTTGAGAGGTGTCGATGTTGTTATACATGCTGCAGCTCTTAAACATGTGCCAACAGCTGAATATAATCCATTTGAATGTATTCACACCAATATTATTGGTGCAGAAAATATTGCAAGCGCTTCAATTCATTGTGGCGTGAAGCAGGTAATTGCATTATCAACAGATAAAGCAGCAAGTCCATTGAATTTATATGGTGCCAGTAAGCTAGCTTCAGATAAGATTTTTGTTGCGGCTAATCATTTGTCTGGCTCTGGTGGTTGTCGTTTTTCAGTAGTTAGATATGGAAATGTAATTAACTCAAGAGGTAGTGTAATTCCCTTTTTTAAAAAGTTAATTAGTGAGGAATCAACTTTTTTGCCGATTACAGATGAAAGAATGACAAGGTTCTGGATTGATTTGCAGCAAGGCGTTGAGTTTGTTTTGTCGTCGTTAGAATACATGAGAGGTGGAGAAATATTTGTCCCAAAAATTCCAAGTATGAAAATTACTGATTTAGCATTAGCGATGGCACCAGAATTACCTCATAAAATTGTTGGGATTAGGCCAGGAGAAAAAATTCACGAAGTAATGATAACTGAAGACGATGCTAGATATACTGTGGAATATCCTGACCGCTACATAATAGAGCCTTCATATACATTATGGTCAAAAAATAGAAGTGAAGAATCAGTTAAATCACAGTCTGTCCTAAATAAACAAATGCCCGATGGATTCCGTTATTCAAGTGATATAAATGAGCAATGGATTGATGGAGAGACATTACAACAACTTATTAGTTCTGTTTGAATTTGAACCACACAAAAAAATATATGCCATATGGAAAACAGTGTATCGATGAGAAAGATATCCAGTCTGTAATCCAGGTTCTTAAGAGTGATTATCTTACCACGGGTCCAGTTAGCCAAGAATTTGAAAATAAATTTTCTGAATATGTTGGAGCGGAATATTCGGTATCATGCTCTAGTGGAACCGCAGGTTTACATCTTGCACTATTAGCCATTGGTATTACTTCATCTGATAAAATAATTGTCCCGGCAATCTCTTTTTTAGCAACGGCAAATGCCTGTAAATATGTTGGCGCGGACGTGGAGTTTTGTGATGTTGACGAGAATACAGGTCTATTAAATGTTTCTCATTTGGAAGAACTTTTAGGAAAAGATACTTCCAATTTAATTAAAGCTATTATCCCAGTGCATTTAAATGGTCAATGTGCGGATGTTCAAAAAATTTCAACAATTGCAAAAAAATATAATCTTTATGTAGTCGAGGATTCTTGTCATGCCTTAGGGTCAAAATATCATATATCGAATAAAAAATTTAATATTGGGTCTTGTGAACATAGCGACTTATCTGTTTTTTCTCTGCATCCAGTTAAAAATATAACTATGGGTGAGGGAGGAATTGTTACAACAAATTCTAAAGTGATTTATGAACTCTTAATGAAATTCAGAAATCATGGCATTACTAAAGATAAATCGACATTTAAGAATGAGGACATGGCATATGATTTAAATGGAAATGTAAATCCTTGGTATTATGAAATGAGTGAATTAGGTTTTAATTACAGAGCAAGTGATATTCATTGTGCTCTTGGTAATTCACAATTAGACAAACTAGATGAATTCATTAGTCAAAGAAAAAGCATAGTTTCTCTTTACGATAAGAAATTTCACGAATTATCTCCTTATGTTAAACCACTGAAAAAAGAAGATTATAGTTATAGTGCATGGCACCTATATGTTATACATATAGATTTTAAAAGCTTAAAAATTTCTCGTTCAGAATTAATGAATGCTCTTAACGACAATAATATTGGAACGCAAGTTCATTATATTCCTCTTTATAAACAACCATATTATTCGAGTCTTTATGGTGAGTTAGGTTTGCCTGGAGCAGAGAAATACTATGCAGATTGCTTGTCTTTGCCTTTGTTTATTGGGATGACAGAGTTCGATGTTGAATATGTTGTTAATACAATTAATGAAATATTGAATAATTAATAATAAAATTATGTTGGTCAGTGAAATTATTCGATCAAAAAATTT
>JBFIIJ010000329.1:0-3190 GCA_041601315.1 Gammaproteobacteria bacterium | reverse complement strand
TTTATTTTCAGAACGAACCGGAATGCTCTTGAACAGTGCGGAAAAAGAATTGCAACAAGCCGAGGAACGGGGGTTGATCGACTGGCAACTAAACCATCTAAAGCCGACCTTGAAAGGCCAACGTTATCTGAATGAGCTGCTTGAGCTTTTTGTCAAATAATAAAAAATATATAGTTTATGAGTAATCGATTGCTGGCTTTCTCAGGTCAGAAAAGATAACATTTTTGGTCCAATTATCAGGCATTGTAAAATAGAATGTTTTCCCATGTTAACTGAAGCCATCAAAGAGAATATTATCTCCATAAGTCTGTCGGAGCTGGAAGCTTTGTGTCAGGAATTTATGGCTGAAAATGGTGAACATACAGAAGATGAATTTGTACACCACCTCTACAATACTAAACGTATTACAGCTAATGAATTCAAAAATATCCAAACGCACGGAAGAATTGATTTGACCTCAGTTGCCAATATTAGTGACATCAGCGATCTAACTAAAAGACATTCGGCTGATAAATCTGCTGCCGACAAGATTAGTGGCACCTATGTTGATGATGAAAACTACACGATTCTCGAATCAATCGATGAAGGTGCTATGGGCGAAATCCTGATAGCCCGGGATAATAAATTAAATCGCACGGTAGCTTATAAAAAAATTCATGCGCATGTGGCTGAAATTCCCAGTTATCTCGGTCGGTTTTACATGGAAGCCCAGGTTACCGCGCAGTTGCAACATCCAAACATCGTACCTGTATATGATTTAATGACGACCAATGACTCTGTTGGTTATGCCATGAAGCTGATTGATGGCATAACTTTAAAAGGCCTTATTCGTGAAACACAGGACCAATACGTCAAATTTGGTGAGCCAGATGAACACCATACCCTGCATGCCAGACTGGAACATTTTCTGAAAGTTTGTGACGCGATGCATTATGCGCATCGAAAAGGTGTTATCCATCGAGACTTAAAACCATTGAATATCATGATCGGGCCTTACAACGAAGTTTATGTCATGGATTGGGGCATTGCGAAAACGGTTGAAGTCGATAAAGAAACGTTTGGTGATAAAACAGTACTGGTCGGACATGAAGAAGTGGATGAAGATGATAAGACCAAGATGGGGCAGGTTATGGGTACCCCTGCGTATATGTCACCGGAACAGGCCGAAGGTGAGCACGACATTCTTGATCATCGCAGCGATCTTTATGCCCTGGGCTTAATCCTGTTTGAGCTTGTAACATTTCATCGTGCTATTAACGGCAAAAACACTGATGAAGTTATGATGAAAGCCCGTCGAGGTCATATCGATCCTCCACCGGTATACGGTAAACAGGCTGATGATCAGGAACAATTATTAGCTATTGTTAAAAAAGCGACACAATACATGCCTGAAGATCGTTACCCGACGGTCGCGGATTTTGCTGATGATATTCGTCGATTTATGCATGGTGAAGCCATCAAGGCGCGACCCGAATCAAAAAAACAAAAATTCATGCGCTGGATCATGCATCACAGAAAAGCGGCGGTGAATATCGTACTTTATTCTGTTCTCGCCAGCTTCTTATCAATCGTTGCAATTTTGGTGATGCAAATGCAATCGATGAAAGAAACCCAGGATGAAGGACAAAAGACAAATGAGTTCATTACCAAGGTTGCGACCAAGGCACAGCAGATCGATACACAGTTCCTGAAATATGAAGGTATTCTTGAAGGTCTGACGATTGGAGCGACTAATCTGTTAACACAGGGGAGTATTGATAAATCACCTTATTATACCAGTGAGACTATAGCTCTGCCTGACAAGGGTCCATCAGATTATAAATTTTCTGAAGTCTATGGTTTTCCTGTCAGCGTTGATTATCACGTTTATAAGTTAGCACCGGGCGTAAGTGAAGATGAAGTTAAACCCATATTGCAACGCTTGAACCCTATCCGTCATTCATTTAAGTCACTCATGCTAAAGAGCTACAAAGAAGCCGTAGCAAAAGATGATGATGAGGCAGCGCGCAGGATTATTATGCAAGAAGGCCTGCCATTGGTTTGGTCGTATGTAGGGCTGGAAGAAGGAATCATTGCCGATTACCCGGGTAAAACAGGCTACCCTGAATCGTATGATCCACGACAACGTCCATGGTATAGAACTACGATGGATAAAACCGGGATAAACTGGCAGCAACCCTATATTGATGTGGGTGGCCGTGGTGTTTTGTTACCGGCAACCAGTCCAATATTTAATAACGAAGGTAAATTCATTGGTGTTGCAGGTGTTGAGTTAACGTTGGAATACATCCGTAAACGACTAATGGGATTGTATGGTTTTGATGGTCTTGAAGAAACTTACTTACTAAATGATAAGGCGGAGATCATCGTTTCATCATCAGACAAGACGCAATCTTATGGTCTTGGTACCCTGATTAACTCAATCGAAGATCTGGAAGTTTTCCCGAATGAATATGTGGTCAATAAAATAAGCAGAGGTCAATCAGGTCATTATTTCTACATCGACCGCGGACGTGAAAAAGTAATTGCCTATTACAAACTGAATTCAACCGGTTGGTATTATGTTGCGAAAGCAGACGCTGAAGAACTTCTAGGTACTTTTGAGTAGCATTTTCTGTAAACGTGATCATTAATTAATTCGTTATTAATAAATTATATTAACAATGGATTGGACAGTCTATATCCTGCGCTGTTCTGATAACTCTCTCTACACGGGCATTACCCGTGATTTAAACCGAAGATTAAACGAACATAATAGTAATGATCGTCTAGCTGCAGCTTATACTCGAGCACGGCGACCGTTAACGCTCGTGTATCATGAAATGCATGCTGATCGTTCTTCTGCCAGTAAACGCGAAGCAATGATCAAAAAAATGAGCAAGGCAGAAAAGGAAACATTAATTAAATAACAGCATGGCAAAATCAAATACAAAGAATATCGATCGCCCCAAGGCCAGCAGTCTAAAACCATTGCGCATGGCGATACCCTTTATGCGACCCTACCTGACCAGATTGTTACTGGCTTTTTTATTTTTAACACTCGCATCAATATCGATGTTAGCGATGCCGGTTGCTATACGCTATGTGATAGATTATGGCTTCTCCGGTGATAACCTCGCATCGATTAACACTTATTTTATTTCCTTGTTGTGCCTTGCTGTGCTTTTCGCTTTATTTGCTTCAATTCGCT
>JBFIIJ010000328.1:0-3194 GCA_041601315.1 Gammaproteobacteria bacterium | reverse complement strand
GATCGCTGAAAAAATTGACCGTCTTTACCCCTCACTGGCCAAAGCAAAACCAATGCAACCATTCATGCGCGACGAGTTATTAGCGATACATAGAGAAAATAACAAGCGGTTAGGTGAAAGGTGCGGCATGGATTTGTCGCGATACGGATATTATTAATTTTTATGAATTAATCACTGCCGACTGGCGTTGGGTAGGGTTTCTTATTGAGCAGGGTGTATCCCGTCAAAGCATATGAGGCAGAATTGAGCTAAATATTAAAAGAGACTTCTGATAAGTTAAACTTATAAAAAGTAAAACTATCTTAATAAAAACACATAGACATCCTACAGTGATGAAATTTGATCGAATTTATAAAATAGAACATGGAAAAATAGTTAAAGAAGGTTTGCCTGAACTAATCTTATCTAGAGATGATCCGGTCACATATTGCTAGTGAAAATAATTTTAATGAATAGTAAAAATAAAAATAAAATTCTAATTACTGGTGCAGATGGTTTTATAGGTTCACACCTTACCGAAGAACTTATAAAATTAGGACATGATGTTCGCGCATTTGTTTTCTATAATTCTTTCAATTCTTGGGGTTGGCTGGACAGTATTCCTACGGATGTGCGAAATGATTTAGATGTTTTTGCTGGAGACATTCGCGATCCTAATGGCGTACGTCAAGCGATGCAGGGTTGTGATACTGTATTTCATTTAGCGGCATTAATTGCAATTCCATATTCATATCATTCGCCAGATATGTATGTTGATACTAATGTAAAAGGAACGTTAAATATTTTACAGGCTGCTAGAGATCTTGATGTTTCTCATGTCATCCATACAAGTACTAGTGAGGTGTATGGTACCGCGCAATTTGTTCCAATTACGGAAGAGCATCCACTTCAGGGGCAATCTCCTTATTCAGCAACTAAAATAGCAGCAGATCAATTGGCATATTCTTTTTATTCATCATTTGATACTCCAGTCAGTATTATTAGGCCTTTTAATACTTATGGGCCACGGCAATCAGCTAGGGCAATCATTCCTACTGTGATCACGCAGATAGCATCAGGTATGAAAGAAATAAATCTTGGATCACTTCATCCCACACGTGATTTTAATTATGTGGAAGACACAGTAAATGGCTTTATTTCATTATCTAACTCAGATAATGCTTATGGGCAAGTTGTTAACTGTTGTAGTAATTATGAAATTTCGATTGGAGATGTTGTTAAATTAATTGCTCAACTTATGGATGTAAATATTAATATAAAGACAGATGATGAGAGAATCCGCCCTGAGAAGAGTGAAGTAGAAAGGCTCTGGGGTGAAAATGCAAAGCTTGAAAAAATGACTGGGTTTAGATCAGAAATAAATTTACGTGACGGTCTGGAAAGAACGATAGAGTGGTTTTTAGATAAGGATAATCTTAGTAACTATAAAGCTAATATATATAATGTCTAAACGTGCAATCATATTAGTCGGTGGTAAAGGCTCAAGATTACGACCTTATACAATTGTTTTGCCGAAGCCAATGATGCCTATTGGTGAATACCCCATTCTTGAAGTAATCGTTCGTCAACTTGTCCATTTTGGTTTCGACCATATAACTATGGCAGTTAATCATCAGGCCGAGATAATAAAGGCATTTTTTCAAGGAGGAGAGAAATGGGGAATTACAATAGATTATTCTTTAGAAGATAGGCCGTTAGGAACCATGGGCCCATTACATTTAATAAAAGACCTTCCCAAGCATTTTCTTGTTATGAACGGCGACATTTTAACTGATTTGGATTTTTCTGATTTTTATAATGAACATACAAATAATAGTGAGGTATTTAGTATTTCTTCGTATGTGCGTACGCAAATAATAGATTATGGTGTGCTTGATACAAATGAAAATAGACATTTATGTGATTTTAAAGAAAAACCTGAGTATGAATACGAAGTTAGTATGGGTGTATACATGTTAAGTGCCGATGTAATTAATTTTATCCCACAAGAAAAAACATATGGTTTTGATAATTTAATGCATGATTTATTAAATACAAATAATAATGTTAGTGTGAAAAAATATGATGGCTACTGGTTAGATATTGGTCGAGCAGATGATTATGCTCAAGCTATAGAAGAATTTGATAGCATGAAGCATAAATTTTTATATGACTAAAGTTCTTGTTACAGGTGCAAATGGATTTATTGGTAAGCAACTTGTTGACGCTCTTGTACAACTGGATTTAGCTGTAATATCATATACACATGATGATGGAGATATTGCCGAAGAAGATACATGGAAAAAACTACCGGTTGTAGATTATGTCTTTCATCTGGCAGGACGTAGTTTTGTCCCTGATAGTTGGAATGACCCTGCTGGATTTATTCAGACAAATGTAAACGGCACAGGTCTGGCTCTTGATTATTGCAAGTTACATGGAGCACGCCTTATCTTTCTGAGTGCCTATTTGTATGGTGTGCCTACACAATTACCGATCAGTGAAGCTGAACCGGTTTCTCCAAATAATCCATATGCTCTATCAAAACATTTAGCCGAAAAATTATGTAAATTTTATTCAAGTTATTGGAAAGTCCCAGTAACGATTATTCGCCCATTTAATGTTTTTGGATCAGGGCAACGCTCTGAATTCCTAATACCAAAAATTATCAATCAGGTAAGGAATAGTGATGAAATCTGTGTCATGGACTTAGAGCCTAAGCGTGATTACATCTATGTAAAAGATTTAGTGAACGCTCTTGTTAAAACTATTAATTTGAACGATGGTTTCAATTTCTTCAATATTGGTTCTGGAAAATCCTACTCTGTTCGAGAGCTTATAGATATTATTCAAAGAGCAGCAAGGACTGATCTTCCAATTCGTTCAGAGTATATTTCACGTGAGCAGGAAATTCCTGATGTGCGAGCTGATATCACTCGTGCTAACAACCAACTTGGGTGGGTGCCAAAATTTACATTTGCTGATGGAATTCATGAGATTTTACATTCTGAGTTAATAAAAAGTGTTACGGTTTAAATCAAAATTAAATTATTTGTCAATAGTTATATGGGGGTTCTATGAATAAAAAAATGATCTCTTCTTTTTTTAGAAACTATTTTAGATTTGAAAATAGTTATTTCACTGTGGGTGGATGGAAAAAGCATTTTTTCTATTTTTTGAAAATGGGGAACATACCTTCTCACATTATTGATAGG
>JBFIIJ010000327.1:0-3197 GCA_041601315.1 Gammaproteobacteria bacterium | reverse complement strand
TTAAGATCACATGCATTAGATTTGCCTATCGTTGTACTTTCTGGAAAAGATAATGATGAGTTTGCACTTGAAGCAGTAAAAGCAGGAGCTCAAGACTATTTAATTAAAGAACGTGTTGATGAATGGCAATTATCCCATGCTCTTAATTACGCAATCGAACGCAAACATATGCAATATGATATTGTGCAATTAGCCCATTATGATCAATTAACCGGTTTAGCAAATCGTACATTATTCTATGTACGACTTGAACATGCTCTACAAAGTGCTATTCGGCGTGGTGAATCTTTAGCACTCATGTATCTTGATCTGGATCATTTTAAGTCGGTTAATGATGCTTTGGGACATGATGTTGGCGATCAATTATTAGTAGACGTATCTAATCGTTTGAATGGTTGTGTCAGAGAAGTAGACACTGTTGCTCGTTTGGGTGGTGATGAATTTGCAATTATTCTTGAAGAAGTTGGTTCTAAAGTAAATGTAACTAGCATAGCAGAAAAAATTCTAACAACTTTAGCAGAGCCGTACCATATTTCTGATAATGATCATTTTGTATCCAGCAGTATTGGTATCGCATTGTTTCCTAATCACGGTGAAGATATTCCAACTATTTTAAAAAATGCAGATTCAGCGATGTACCGTGCAAAGCAATCTGGACGGAATAGATATGAATTTCATGAAAGTACATTTAACAAAAATAAAAGTAGAGAGTCACTTAATCTAAATAGCGAATTAAGACGAGCAGTATCTGAAGACGAATTTGTTTTGCATTATCAACCGAAATTTGATCTTGCCAGCAATAGCATAACCGGAAATGAAGCACTATTAAGATGGAATCACCCTGAACAGGGATTAATTTATCCAACTAAATTTATTCCTATGTTAGAACAAAATGGAATGATTTCCAAAGTCGGACACTGGGTTTTGAAGTCGGCTTGTGAACAGCATGTTAGTTGGCAGAAAGAGGGATTCTGTGTTGGCAAGATTGCTGTCAATTTATCTGGACAACAATTGCTACAAAAGAATTTTAGTCAAACTGTTTACAGTGTATTAAATGAAACAGGCTTAAATCCAAATATGCTTGAAGTTGAGTTAACAGAAAGCATGCTGATTAATAATACCAAATTAACCATGTCTATATTAGATTCGCTCAAGTCTATGGGAGTCAGTATTGCGATTGATGATTTTGGTACGGGTTATAGCTCCTTCAATTACTTAAAAAAATACCTTGTTGATACCCTTAAAATAGACCGTTCATTTGTTATGAATGTTACAGGAAAAGGTCGAGAGGCGGCGATTACCTCTGCCATCATTAAACTTGCCAAAGATCTTGGTATGAACGTAATCGCTGAAGGTGTTGAGAGTCAGGAGCAACTTGATTTTTTAATAGAAAATGATATCGATGAGATTCAGGGTTATTTTTTTAGTCCGCCAGTTCATGCAGATGAGATTTCCAGTTTGATGATGTCCAGAAAAAATGCAGCATAATTTTATTTAAGGTATTTGATAAATAGGTTATGAAAAAAGAAAAGATTAAATTATTGTTAATTGAAGATAATATTGCAGATTCGCGTCTTCTCAGGGAATTGCTAGGTGATGCAGTACCGAATAAGCATATAGTTACATTGGCGTCTTCTGCGGAAGAAGGCATGGCTCTTCTCGAAGAAAAGAAATTCGATATTGTTCTTACCGACTTAAACCTCCCTGATACAAATGGATTTGACATCATTGCCAATATACAAGAGATCAATCAAAAAATACCTATCGTTGTATTGAGTGGTCAATCTGATGAAAACCTGGGGTTGGAAATTGTGCAAATGGGTGCGCAGGATTACTTGGTTAAAGGACAAGGTGATGGTCACTTAATCAGTAGGGTTATTGATTATTCCATAGAACGAAAAAAAGATGTGGAAGAACTGAGCCATCTTGCTAATTACGATAATTTGACTGGTCTTGCTAATCGCTTACTGTTTCGTGAGCGATTGGACAGAGCATTAATTCGTGCGGACAGAACTAAGACATTAGTTGCTTTATTTGTTATCGATCTTGATCGATTTAAAAATGTGAATGATACACTGGGTCATGATGCGGGTGATAGTTTATTGATCGAAGTTGCTAATAGATTAAGAGCATGTACCCGTGATGGCGATACTGTTTCACGGCTTGGTGGAGATGAATTTACTATTATCATGGAAGATTTAAAAAGTTCGAATGATGCCGTATTGATCGCAGATAAAGTATTAGACTTTATGAAAAAATCTTTTGAAGTAAATTCAAATGAAGTTTTTGTTACACCAAGTATTGGCATCGCTATTTATCCAATTGATGATACGACTGCGAGTCATTTATTCGTTAATGCAGATAGTGCGATGTATGACGCTAAGCAAAATGGTCGTAATTGTTATCGTTTCTATAGGTCTGATATGAATTCACATTTAATTGTGAAAATGAATCTGGAAACGAAATTAAGGCGTGCAATAGATCGAAACGAATTTGTTTTATATTACCAGCCAAAATTTAGTGTACATAGTCAAGAACCTATTGGAGCAGAAGCGTTGATTCGTTGGCAGGACCCGGAAGAAGGCATGATTTCCCCCGCGCTTTTTATTCCTTTAGCAGAAGAAACTGGTTTGATTAATACGATTACCGACTGGGTCATGCAAGAAGCATGTAGACAAAACTCTGAGTGGCAAAAGCAAGGATATGAAGCTATTAGGATGGCGATAAATCTGTCACCAAAACAATTTACTCAGGAAAATCTGGCTAAACGAATCTTCAACCAAATCATATGTTCAGATTTAGCACCAAAGTATGTTGAACTAGAAATAACCGAAGGTGCTTTAGTTGAAGATGTTCAAAAAAGTACTGAAATATTAAATGAACTTAAAAAGTGGGGTATCCATATTTCAATCGATGATTTTGGTACAGGATATTCCTCATTAAGTTATTTAAAGAAAATCCCATTGGACACACTAAAAATTGATCAGTCATTTGTTCGGGATTTAATGGAAGATTCAGATGATGCAGCAATAGTGTCAGCCATTATAGCGATGGCGAAAAGTTTAAGACTAAATGTCATTGCTGAAGGTGTAGAAACTGCTGAACAACTGAATTATTTGACTGTTAATGGCTGTAATGAAGTTCAGGGTTACTTTACCGGCAGACCTGTTCCGCCCGAAGAATTTGTTAAATTTCTG
>JBFIIJ010000326.1:0-3203 GCA_041601315.1 Gammaproteobacteria bacterium | reverse complement strand
TTTATAAAATGGTTAGTCTTCATATCAAATATTTTTAATTAAAATGGTTAACATTCTAAAAGCCATTTTAGAACCAATAAAAGGCATTAATTTATCTTCAATCTTTATTAATGGCTTTACTGCTACTGCTGGAATTAAAGTCCACTGTTTAAATCCTCCGGATAAGGGATAAGCAAATAAACTTAAATATTCATTTCTATCTAGCTTCAGTAGTGGAATTTCTTTTTCTAACTTTTCACTATAATCCTTAAATAAAAGTGTCGGAATAGCCTGATTTGATGCGTATGGGTCATCTTCGGTAAAACAATTTTCATCACATAATGGATCGATATTCAAGTCAACTACTTCATGATGCAAATAATTATAAAAAAACCAACTAAAAAACGTTATAGCAGGCTCTAATAATATTATTCGGCCATCTTGCTTTAAAATTCTTGTTGCTTCATTTAGAAAATTTTTCGGTTGTTTAAGATGATGTAGCACATCAAATAATACAATATTATCAAATGTATTTGATTTGAACGGTAACCTGTGAGCATCCGCCACCAAATCAAGCCATGGAGCATGTAATATATCAAATGAAATAACCTCTGGCATGTATTCTTTTAAATTTCCAGCCCCTCCTCCTATTTCAAGTGTTTGACCACTTATGCAGTTAATTACTATGCGTGAGTAATAATCTTTGTATATTTCTTGAAGGACAGGTTTTTCTTGCCACCTTTGACGATACTGAACTAATCTTTTATCCACTGTAATTAAAACGCTTTCAGCTTACGATATCCATGTATAACCATCCGAAGCAACTGAAATCCATGTCGAAAACGTGATATCTGAGTATCTCCGTAATTACGTGCTCTATATGTAATGGGTATTTCAATCATTTTTAAATTTAACTTTGAACTTCCAAAAATAAGATCAAAGTCACCAAATGGATCAAAATCTCCAAAGTAATCCTGATTGTTTTTAATCCTTATGTAATCTGAACGCCGTAAAACTTTAGTACCACATAACGTATCAGTATAACGTTGATTTAATAGCCAGCTGAATATAATCGAAAACATTTGATTAGCAATTAAATTAAGAAATCTCATTGCATCTTTATCCATGGGATACACCAAACGGCTTCCATTTATATATTCTCCTTTACCAGATGATATAGCATCCCAAAATTTATTAAGTTCTTCAGGCGGCATTGTTAAATCTGCATCTAGAATCAGCAATACATCTCCACTGGCATGATCAAATGCTTTATAAACGGCATCTGCTTTTCCTTTTCCATCCTGTTGTAATATCACAATGTTTTTATTGTGATATTTGTCTTTTACACGTTTTATTTCCTCAAAAGTACCATCCTGACTATGTCCTTCTATATATATAATTTCCATCTTTTTGCAAAGTTCTGGTATTCGTTTGATTGCATCTTCAATATTACCTTTTTCATTCCTGCAGGGAATAACAATACTGCATGACTCAAGTTTATCATCAGTTACATGAAGAGATCTGCCAACAATATAGTTTCTTAAACAGAAGCTTTTAATAATGGGTAACGCGGCAATATATTTATTTACAAAATCACCAATTCCTAGCAACTTAACAGGCAATAACTGACGCCATTCTTGTTTAACAATATCAAAATCGGCCAGCGCCATTAAATTACAGATATCATTAGTAGGAAGAAAATTTAAATCCGTTTGAGGCATTTTTAACTTGAACAACTCTGACAGTTTAAGTATTGGTTGCCACGCATATGAAAAGTAAGTAATTATTATGCGCGTTTCGCGAGTACATAATTTATGCAACAAGTTTAGTGTTGACTGACAATCATCAAGAAGCCCTATCGTGTCAGATAAAAGGATATAATCAAAAGTACCTTCAATATTATTTATAGTTTTAGAATTTTCTATATCCCCAACAATAAACTCAATTTTGGGATAGGTATTCCTTGCAACATCAATCATTGACTCACTAATATCTATTCCAACTGCCTTTGATGGTTTTAATGCAGCCAAAACATCACCAACGCCACAACCCAGGTCTAGCACTTTAGAATTTTCAGGGATAAGAAATGAAAGGTATCGAATATCTTCAGCATGAAAAAACTTGCTCTTATTTTTCCACGCAAGTCTTTTCTTTGCTTGAGCATATGATGATTCCAGTATTGCTTTTTTTCGAGTAGATAATTCCATATATAATACTGACTTAGTTTTAACTTAGATCGTTTCCTAAGTATTCATCATGCTTTATTGAATAAATCTATCTTAATAGACGTTACGGGAGTTTTAAAGCTTATTATAAATCTCACTGCCTTTTTCCTTAAACTCTTTCGACATTTCATCCATACCTTTTTCAATAGCTTCATCGATGTTATCCAAACCCTGTTCATCTGCATAATCTCTAACATCCTGCGAAATTTTCATTGAACAATAGTTCGGTCCACACATAGAACAGAAGTGTGCAATCTTGTGACCTTCTTTCGGTAAGGTTTCATCGTGGAAATCTTTTGCGCGATCCGGATCTAATCCAAGATTAAATTGATCTTCCCAACGAAATTCAAAACGTGCTTTTGATAAAGCATTATCTCTGATTTGTGCTGTGGGGTGACCTTTGGCTAAATCGGCAGCATGCGCTGCAATCTTGTAAGTAATGATACCTTCTTTGACATCATCTTTATTTGGCAAGCCAAGATGTTCTTTCGGTGTGACGTAACACAACATTGCTGTTCCATACCAACCTATCATCGCTGCACCAATGGCAGAAGTAATATGATCATAGCCGGGTGCAATGTCTGTCGTTAGTGGGCCTAATGTATAAAAAGGTGCTTCATGACATTCGTCCATTTCTTTATCGATGTTTTCTTTGATCATGTGCATCGGTACATGTCCCGGACCTTCGATCATGACTTGCACATCATGTTTCCAGGCAATCTTTGTTAACTCACCTAATGTTTTTAATTCTGCAAACTGCGCTTCATCATTGGCATCTGCTAATGAACCCGGACGCAAACCATCGCCTAATGAAAACGCGACGTCATATTGTTTCATTAATTTGCAGATGTCTTCGAAATGCGTATAGAGAAAATTTTCTTTATGATGCGATAAACACCATTTCGCTAATATTGATCCACCACGCGATACAATTCCGGTAACACGTTTTGCAGTTAATGGAATATACGCCAAGCGAACACCAGCATGGATGGTAAAGTA
>JBFIIJ010000325.1:0-3219 GCA_041601315.1 Gammaproteobacteria bacterium | reverse complement strand
TTATGTTAGAGGAATTCCTTAATAAAATAGATCATGCTGCAGACTCATATAGTAGAACACATTCTGCAAAAGAATGGCAATATCTAAAAGTATCTGACTATGTTGACCCTGTAATTGAAAGAATACTTGAAAAAGACATAGGTCTATCAGAAAATAGAGAAATGGAAATAAAAATCGGTGATAAAGATGAAATAATAACGGCGAAGAAAATACTGGAATCCAGTATGTCCTATGAGGTGTTTAGTTATAAAACCAGTTAACGTCTATGTGCTTTCTTTTTTAAAGAAGTCATGAATCGTTAAGGACAAATGCTGAGACACTTCCTCTTGATGATTGGCGAGATGAACTTTTAATTTATTTGAAAGTTTGTCTCGACCTAATTCATAGTCCGTTACTGGTAAGCGTACAGGCAAAGCAATATGTAAATCATAAAGACTGGATTCTTTCATGTCTTTTGATAACAACCATTCACCATTTGAACTTTGATTAACCCATTTGATTCTTTTTAGGTGTTCAAGCAGATCATTCATTTCATAGTGCGGTAACAACACAGAACTTTTTCTTATCTCAGCTATAGATAGCGTCTCTCCTCCTCTTTGTGCTTTATACAATAATTCAAGCACACGCAGCACATCAAGAAATGTCCAGCCGTTTTTACTTCGATGTTCGATTTCATCCTGTAAACGAAAGGAAGAAAGACAGAATGTAATATGTGCACCAAACAAAACGATCATCCATGACACATAAATCCAGATTAAGAAAAGCGGAATGATAGCAACCGCGCCGTATATGTTTTCATAACTTGGCATTTCCCGCACATAGATACCAAAACCATATTTTGCGAGTTCAAATAAAATGGCACAAATAAAACCTCCAATCACCGCGTGTTTTTTTGACACGTAACAATTTGGGATCAAAATATAAAGCAAACTAAATGCAATTGATGTAGTTAAGAAAGGAAGCCAGCTTAGAACACGCGCTTTTAAATTGAATGTCGAATCAACGTCAGCAACAGCAGGGATAGAGAGCAAATAAGATGTCGATGCTAATCCAACACCAATTAACAAAGGGCCCATCGTCAACACACCCCAATAAACAAGTAATCGTGCAATTGGGCTACGTTTATTTTTAACAATCCAGATTCGATTAAAAGCATTATCAATCGTTGCCATTAACATGACAGCAATCAATACCAGAACCATACTACCGGTTATCGTTAATTTTGATGCTTTATCAGAAAAGTCTGTGAGGTATCCCTGTATAGTCCAACCAAATTCAGGAACAAAATTGGAAAAAACAAAATCCTGTATCGCTTCTGAAAAGTCACTCAACACTGAAACACTGCCAAATAAACCAAACATGACTGTCACTAACGGTACAATCGAAAGCAGTGTTGTATAGGCGAGTGAAGATGCCGTTTGCATACCACGCAAAGCGTAAAAATGACGCAAGAAAAAACGAGAGAAATAAAATACCTTTATTAAGTTCGTTTTTATAATATTAATAATGTTTTCCGACATTTCAGCTCGTCATACGGTTTTATTTTAATTATGATAATTTATACGAAATATCACTAATGTACAGCAATGAGGCCATCATGAAAGCGACCATTTACCACAATCCGCGTTGTTCCAAGTCCAGACAGACACTGGCCATTCTTGAAGAGAAAGGTGTTGATGTCGATATTATTGAATATTTACAAGCATCACCTGATAAAAAAACCTTGGCAAAAATTTTGAAACAACTGGGAATCGCGCCATCTGCATTACTTCGAAAAGGAGAGTCCGTCTTTAAAGAACTTAATCTTGCCGACAAACTGGATGACGATGATGCCTTGCTGGACGCAATGGTAGAGAATCCAATTTTAATTGAGCGCCCTATCGTTTTAGCAAACGAAAAAGCCTGTATTGGTCGTCCGCCAGAATCGGTTCTTGATATTCTTTAAAATAGCTAATAACAAATATGACCAACATTCTTGTTCTTTATTACAGTCGTGGCGGCAGCGTTGCTGAGATGGCACGGCATATAGCGCACGGCATTGAATCAGTCTCCGATTGCAAAGCCGTAATCCGAACAGTGCCATCCGTTTCGACAACCTGTGAAAGTACTGAAGCGGATATTCCTGATTCCGGTCCTCCGTTTGCAACACATGATGATTTAATTAATTGCGATGGTCTTGCGCTAGGTAGTCCGACCCGCTTTGGTAATATGGCAGCGCCTATGAAATATTTTATCGACTCGACATCTGATATCTGGGCCTCAGGTGATTTAGTCGATAAACCCGCAGCAGTATTCAGTTCAACCGCAAGCTTGCACGGCGGACAGGAAACGACGTTGATTTCAATGATGCTGCCTTTATTACATCACGGTATGTTAATGCTTGGACTTCCTTACACTGAATCAGCCTTATCTAATACTGAAAGTGGTGGCACTCCGTATGGCGCAACACATGTTGCAGGAAATAACGATGACCTTCCTATAACTGAAGATGAAAAAACTCTTTGTATAGCAGTTGGAAAACGATTGGCAGAAACTGTTAAAAAATTAAATTCTGACTAAATATTTATTTTTTTCTTAACCATAAACTACTTCCCGTCGAGCTTATAAAACCAGGAATTTTTTCAGCCATTACTTTTTCAAATAAATTATTCATATAGGATGTAAAAAACAAGATTTCAAACGATTCATTGTATTGAAGAAATGATCTTAAAAAATATGATTCATTCCAAAGACGACCCTCATCAATAATATTTTTTGGGTATTCAAATGGCCAAAAAATATCATGAAAATGAATAATCACTCCTTTATTTAAAGCAGGCAATATTGAAAATATTATTGTAGATAAATCACTACCAATTTTTAAGACATGAGAACTATCAACAAATAATATATCGTTACTTTCGAGCTTTTTAAATATTCCTAAAGAAACATCTTGAATATTATTTTCAATAATCTTAACTGACCTTCTGTCATAATATTCTAATAGGCTGTATAAACTACCAGGAAATGGCTCGATAAATGTAAGATTCAAATTAGAATCTTTAACTGCGTCCTTTGTATCAAGCATGAGCGCAGAAGAAAAACCTGAGCCTATTTCAATAATATTTTTTGGATTAAACTTTCTAATAAAGCAATGTAAAATATATCCATCATTATATCCATACATTGGGTTATCATAATAGTATCTTTTAAAAGATTGCTTGTTTCTAGAAAAATTAA
>JBFIIJ010000324.1:0-3237 GCA_041601315.1 Gammaproteobacteria bacterium | reverse complement strand
TAAAGGCAAAGATAAAACTGAGTGTGATTCTAAATGTAAGGAGTGGTTAGATGATGGTAAAGCTAATGCACATTGTGGATACCAATCATATAGAGGAGCCTCGAATTGGAATAAAGGCTACCAATGTGTTTATGATGACAGCGGTATTTTAGTAACATCGAAAGGTTGTGCTGGAACTTATGACACTGAACCACCTTATGATGGTGAGGGTATTTGGCCTATTTTAGATCATGTTTGGGCAGATGTAAGACCATGGGTATTCTACGGCAACTAATATTTTTAGATTAAATACTCGTATGAATAAAAGAAGGATATTAAATAATCGAGGCTGGATGGCCATAATATTCACAATTATCTATTGGTTCTTTTTTATTCTTTTTAGTGTCATCTGGGATCATTCAGCACCAGTATTAAATGAGTTTAATACTGGTGCTGTTTTACTCGAACGGATAGCAAAATTATTGATGCTGCCTTTAATAATTTTACCACTACTAGGTGTTTTATATTCAATAAAAGAAATAATTTACTGCACTGATGCCTCTTCGAAAGGCAATGCTATAGGGGCTTTTATCGGTAATTTTATCCTGTTAAGTGTTCCATCTTACGTGATTTACCTTGCTATATTTGATTCTGTATAAAATAGAATCAACGGATCAGAGAACTTGAAACAAAATCAAGGGGTCAGAGAACTTGAAATAGGCTAATAGGACTGTTCAAAGTACTGGCCGGGAAGTATTTTGAATTTATTGATAGCTTTCCATTGCTGCATATTTACATTTTATCTGATTATTCCCAATATTGACCCATATTTATAGATAACTCTTGTCGACTATAGCACTAAGTGTTATAGTCGTATTTTAAGGCTAAGGAGTAAAAATGCGCATTTTTAAGACCAAGCGTTTCCATAAATGGGCGACAGGTGAAAAACTCAGTGATGAGACGTTAAAGAATGCCGTCAACGAAATGGAAAGTGGTTTAATCGATGCTGAATTAGGCGGTAACATTTATAAGAAACGGATTGGCTTACAAGGCCGGGGCAAACGTAGCGGTGTTCGAACGTTATTAGCTTTTAAGCTAGAAGAGCGTGCATTTTTTATCTATGGCTTCACAAAAAATGAACGCGCTAATATTAAATCTGATGAATTAAAGGCGTTAAAAATGTATGCGCGTGAATTACTCAGCTATAGTGATAATGCATTAAAAAAAGCGTTGGAAGCAAAAATATTAATAGAGGTAAACAACGATGACTAGTAAATCTAAAATATTAAGTGTTATACACGAAGACACGAAAGACCTACACGAAATTGGTCTTATAGATGAAATGACCATGCGTGAGTTTGATGCCTTATGCTTGCCGCCTGTAAAAAAATTCAATGCGCGGCAAATCAAGCGTATTCGATTAAAATATAAGGCTAGCCAAGCTGTATTTGCGGCATATCTGAATACGAGTGTATCTACAGTACAAAAATGGGAACAAGGTCAAAAGAGACCTAATGGCCCGTCATTAAAATTATTAAACCTAGTTGAAGAAAAAGGATTAGAAGGATTGGTTTAGCTTTGCTCGGGTGCCCATATTTTAGTTTTTATTTCAAAAGACTTCCCGGCCAGTACTATGATGAGGAGACGAAACTTCATTACAACTGGAATCGATATTACGATCCTAACCTTGGTCGCTACATCACAAGTGATCCGATTGGGTTAAGAGGTGGAATAAATACTTATAGTTATTCTTATCAAAATCCGATTATGGTTTTTGATGCAAATGGGCTAAGAGGACTAAACTCCGGTGCTACTGGTGGGCCTATGGGGCCTAGAGCTTCACAAAATAGGTTTGGAAGTCCATTTGGAAAACCAGGAAAAACTGGAGCTAAACCATCTCCTGCTGGTCACCGAGGTGATCAAGCATTAGCAGAAGCACTGGGAGATTCTTTTGATGCGGCCAGTGATTATATGAATTTCCTGTGTTCTATAAAATGGAATAACAGATTAAGAGATATACTATTTCAAATAGAATTAACTGTTAATGGAACATCTGAATGTGAAACTGTTTATTGGCAGATTGATTATTTTGTTTGGGCCAGTGGATGTAAAACTGATCACAAGTTGTATATTGATACTAATGAAAGTGTCTATCATTCAATTGCATCAAGTACAGGAGGTTGGGCAATGACTCGCGGCAAAGCAAAAGGACGGAAGCCACAATAATGTCTAGCGGAGTTCGTTTAAAAATACTATTAGGGATAAGTGCTGTTTTTATAGCGACAGGATTATCTTTTTATCATTCTTCTCCAACAGGGGCGGAAACTACTTTAAATTACAATATCTGTTTAGATAATCAACAAGTGGATGTTGATATTGAGGAAGTGAACGCTGTAGTTCAGTCGCTGAATGAACCTGGCGACGACTTAAACAAACTTATGCTAAGGAGCAATTGTTATATAAAAATAGAAAATTACGAGTTGGCGCTTAAAGATATGGATAAAACGATCAGTTTAAACCCCAAGTTTGGTTTAGCATATCATACACGCGCAAAAATTTATTTTTTAACAAATGAATATGATAAGGCCGTTGCTGATCTTAATCATTCTATTGAACACCATTTAGGTGATGTGGATGACTATTTATTATTAGCAAAAATATATATAACATTAAAACAGTTAAATGATGCAGAAAAAGTTATAAAGGATGCATTAGCCGCTTCTCAAGACAGAGGCGAGCTTTATAAGTCTGGCAGTAGCACAATGGTAACAATAGCGTATGATGAAGTATTATTGTATTTATCACTTTCTGAAATATTACAGCAACAAAATAAAACAGAAGAGTCTGTTGATGTGTTAATTGAAGCGGCAGATAGAAGTAATGGATCCGTTGAGTTGTTTAATGCTTTATTAGCATTATTAGAACTGAATAATGATCAAGAGCTAATAAAAAAATACAAAGAAGAACGTTGTCATATCCCAAATATAAAAACCAGTAAATACTGCAAAGTATAAAGTGGTTTATGTTTGATTCAGTAATTTATGAAAATCTCGACTTAGGTAGACAGTTTATACTGTCATTTACCTATTTTGGAGTCGAGCGCGATGAATCGAAAAACAGAACACGATATTTCTAGAAAGTTAAAAGTATTAAATCATGCAAAAGAGAACGGCAATATATCGAAGACCTGTCGTTACTTTGGGATATGTCGAGAGACTTTTTATACTTGGAAAAGGCTTTATGAGGCGCATGGAGAAC
>JBFIIJ010000323.1:0-3238 GCA_041601315.1 Gammaproteobacteria bacterium | reverse complement strand
TACCCATGAAAATATTGAAAAAAACAACTGGAATAATGATGCAGAAATTACATTGAAGTTATCTTTGACCAAGTAATATGGAAAGTCAGGAAGTTTTTCAAGGCCTCTAATAATACGTGGCTGGTACGAGAATATAGTAAAGATATTGCTATCAATCAATGTGTTTGCAGTAGCTATTTGTTGAAAATGTTTGAGGAAAAAAGGGTACAACGGAGGAATGCCTGATGACCAAAAATCTTTTGACCATAATGACGCAAGAGATACTGATGCATATTGAGCACTGTCAAACCATATCACTACATAGTCTGATTCAATATACTTAAATATCCGCAATGAAATAAAAGCTATAATAATAAATGATAAAATAAATATTTCATTATTCTTTATTAACATCTTCAAGTTACTTTGATTGCTAATCATCAGGCGTTTATTTTAAAATTGAATAGTGTTGTTATTTTTCTATCTTTAAGAAAACTGATATAGGTTCGTTATTATAAAATGAGTTGTGACTCCATACATGGGATGTATGTTCTTCCATGTATTGCTGAATATCCAATCCATTAATTTCGTTTTTCGTTTTTCTTGGATGAATCCGACTAAGGTAGATGTAATCAGCTTCCTTTTCTTTATTAACGTAATATAGTCCATTTTTATGACTAAAAGTAATATTTAAACTTTTTCGGTTAGATAATAGTGCAATATATGTAGGTTCAAAATATAAAATTATATCTTCAGTTTTTGTTGTTTTTTCAATTATTTTCATATCTTCAAACATCTGTATTTGTGTTGAAGCATTGGCGGTAGCATCTTTAATATCAGGTATTCGATAAAATTCTTTTATATGACTGTATCCAGATTCTTTTCCAGTTTGGTATCTGTTAAAAGAATAGGATAATGTAGGTAAGACTACTGTTAATGTTAGCAGTAATAACAACGTAATTGCTTTATGCGGTGAGATTGTTGTGTATTTATTGAATAGAACAAGAACGAAATAAAAAGCGTGGATAAGTAAAATAGCCTGTACCGGATAGATAAACCGTAAAGCTTGTCCAGGATGAGGCCAAATTATTATTATGAATAAATAAATCAGTACATATATGGCATCAAGTTTAAAGTCACGTAAACGTATAAACATACCAAGACATGAAAGCACTCCCAAAAGTAAAATAATGGAGTAGGGTAAAATTAATTTGTCAGACCAATAAAATTGCCATGATGAAAACCATGCGTCAATGAGAGCTTTGAATTGTTGTCCGAATGCCAGTTTGTCTAATTGGTCAATATATTGTGATGGTATGCTAGAGTGAAATAAGAATTTTGTGAGTAAGTATATTATTATTGTAATGAATATTGGGGTAACATAATTTTTTATACTGAGTTCTTTATTTTTATATAGGTAAAAGCCTGCCAAGATATAAGCGGCAAACATTGAAAGGCCGATGGTACGAGTTAATATCAATGTCGATAGCAGAAATCCGAATAAAATAGAATGTTTGATATTTTCATTATTTAGTTTTGTAAACTGAATTAAAATCAGAAAGCTAATGAAGATATAGAGGTTTTCACTTAAAATTCCTAACATATTCATCCAGACAGAAGGACTCATTGCAAAAATAAACGTGATAAGAAGTGCTTGCCATTTAGAAGAAAAAATTTGTAAGGTGAATAAGTAAATTAGTGGTAATGAGATAATTAAAAAAGCTAAACACAAAATATGTGCAGCAGCCATATTATGAGTAGCTCCGGTAAAAGCTAGTACAAGAGGAAAAAAAGGAGGGAAGGACTGATAAGGCCATGCTGTTTGGATGGGTATTGATGCTTCTTCCCAAGGGGATAAATATAATGCCATCAACATATAATTCGCACTATCACTAGCAAAGCTAGCTAAATTATCGTGCCAGACAAAAATAGTCGAAAAATAGCAATAAACTATCAATAATAGAGTTGTTATAATTCCGAAAGGAGTTATTTGTTTGCTATAAATACTCAAAGCTCGTGTGTGAGTAAAGATTATTTTTTCTTAAGTTGTTCTTCAAAATATTTAATGGTATTTATTAAACCACTCTCCAAATCAGTTGATGGTTTCCATTTTAGCTCTGTAATTGCACGGGAAATATCTGGGCAGCGTTGTTTAGGGTCATCTTCGGGTAAAGGTTTTAAAGAAAGCTTTGATTTACTCCCGGTTAATTCTATTATTTTATTTGCTATTTGAATTATAGATAACTCATTGGGATTACCCAAGTTAGTTGGTTTGTGAAAATCAGATTTGTTCATTAATTTAATAAAGCCATCTATTAAGTCATCAACATAACAAAGAGATCTGGTTTGTGAACCATCTCCATAGATAGTGATATCTTCATTAGTGAGAGCCTGAATAATAAAGTTACTAACTACGCGACCATCATTAATCGCCATATTAGGACCATAGGTGTTAAATATCCTGGCAACTCTTATATCAAGATTAAGTTCGCGATGATAATCAAAGAATAACGTTTCCGCACATCGTTTACCTTCGTCATAACACGAACGGATTCCTGTGCAGTTTACGTTTCCCCAATAATCCTCAGTTTGTGGGTGAACAGTAGGATCACCGTAAATTTCACTAGTAGATGCCTGTAAGATAGAAATGTTTAATCTTTTTGCCAATCCCAACATGTTGATCGCGCCAGAAACGCTGGTTTTTGTAGTTTGGATAGGAAATTTTTGGTAAAAAACTGGGCTCGCAGGGCAGGCAAGATTGTAAATTTGATCAACTTCCAGATATATAGGGAAAGTAATATCGTGACGAATAATCTCAAAGTAAGAGTTATCTAATAAATCAACAATATTGCTTTTAGAACCAGTATAAAAATTATCTAGGCAAAGAACTTCATTACCTTCATTGAGTAATTTTTTACACAGGTTAGAACCTAAAAATCCTGCGCCTCCAGTGACTAGTATTCGCTTTTTCATATTCATAATTTAACTGATATTAAGTATTTCTATACTATCTTATTTATTTAAGAATGATAGTAATAGAAAAAGTGTTTTTTAAGAAGTATTTCACAGAAAATATTCAGCTAAAGAAGATATAGTACTAACTTTATTGATATGCCAATTATAATGAATGTAAATTTAAGTGAAACGTAACATCCATATAGAGCTATGTTCAAACAACTAAAAGATAATTTTTCGATAAATTGGTGTTTTTATGGCGTGATCATAGTTGCGCTTATCGTACATATAGATATTTCATCTC
>JBFIIJ010000322.1:0-3251 GCA_041601315.1 Gammaproteobacteria bacterium | reverse complement strand
ATTGATCCACGTCGTATTCAATTTAAACGTGTAGTTGATATGAATGATCGTGCTTTACGTAAAATTACGGTTGGTATGGGTGGCCCAGCTAATGGTTATCTTCGTGAAGATGGTTATGACATTGTTGTGGCTTCTGAAATTATGGCGATCTTATGTCTTGCTACCAGTCGCAAAGATCTTAAAGAACGTTTAGGTCGAATTGTTATAGGTTATAAAACAGATAATAAAACGCCCGTGTTTGCACGTGACTTAAAAGCACACGGCTCTATGGCAGCATTATTGAAAGATGCTATCAACCCAAACATGGTTCAAACACTGGAAAACAATATTGCCATTATTCATGGTGGGCCTTTCGCAAATATCGCTCATGGTTGTAACACAGTTACCGCAACCAAGACTGGTTTGAAACTGGCTGACTATGTTGTGACTGAAGGTGGTTTTGGTGCTGACCTTGGTGCTGAAAAATTTATTGATATTAAAACCCGCATGGCAGGATTAAATCCTGCGGCAATTGTTCTGGTTGCGACTATTCGTGCGATGAAATATCACGGCGGCGTTGCTAAAGCAGATTTGAATGAAGAAAATCTGGATGCATTAGATAAAGGTATGGTTAATATGGAACGCCATATTAAAAACATCACTGAAGTTTACGGCTTACCTTGTGTTGTTTGTTTGAATCATTTTACGTTAGATACTGATGCAGAAGTGGATATGTTGCTTAAACGTTGTGAATCACTTGGAGCAAAAGCAGTGGTATCAAAACACTGGGCAGACGGTGGTGCTGGCGCAGAAGATCTGGCTAAAGCGGTAGTCGATATTGTTGATAACAATCCCGGCAAACATAAATATGTTTATGAAGACAGTGCGTCATTAACAGAAAAAATCGAAGCCGTTGCCACTAAAGTATATGGAGCCGGTTCAGTCACATTCGATCCTAAAGTTAAGCAACAATTAAATGACTGGAATAAAGAATACGGTTCATATCCTGTCTGTATGGCTAAGACACAAATGTCATTCTCAACCGATCCAACCGCTATAGGCGCACCAACAGGACATAATGTTCATGTCAGTGAAGTGCGTTTGGCAAACGGAGCAGGTTTCATTGTTGCTATTTGTGGTAACATGATGACCATGCCTGGCTTACCAAAAATACCTGCGGCAGAGCGTATTGATATTGACGATGATGGTCATATCACAGGCTTATTCTAAAGATATATCTAAAATGTACTAATTATTAAGGGCGCACAATGCGCCCTTAATAATTTATCACTATGAAAAAAATTAACTGCAAAATTTATCGCTGCGCAAAACAGGATGGCATGTATCTTTATATACATGAAGATAAATCTAGTGATGATCTTCCTGAAGAATTAATCAAAATGGTAAAAGAACTGACGCACACAATGGATCTGGAATTAACGCCTGAAAGAAAACTAGCACGTGAAGATGTTAATGTCGTAATGAACAATTTAGAAGAAAAAGGTTACCACTTACAAATGCCACCCGATCCATTAAGTCCAAACTTGTATCGAGGCGATTAAGAAACTGCGCGAACTTTCCCTCTGGCCATTGAAAAATAAAGTCCGGGCAAACATAAACATGCTGCAATCGTGAAAGTTAATTGAATCGCTTTTTCCAAAGCATCATAATTTGAAATATCTATTTCTACTGGACCTATGATTAAAGCAAAAACCAAAGTGACTAAGACCATACTCGTCATTTGACCAAAAAGTCGCATGGTAGCCATCACACCATTTGCACTTCCCAAAAAACGTTTTTCGACTGAGCCCATAATCGCATTAACATTAGGAGATGAAAATAAACTGAATCCAAAACCAGTTGCGATTAAAGCTGTGATTAAATAATTCAAATTTGAATCGATGTGTAAATTTGAAAGCAATAATAAACCACCACAACTTATCACCATACCTGCTGTAGCTAGATAACGAGGTTCAACTATATCTGATAAACGACCCGCCAATGGAGAAAAAACTGCCATTGTTAATGGTTGGCACATCATAATCAACCCCGCTGATGTTGCAGACATTCCTTTTAAGTATTGTAAATAAAGACTTACCTGAACCACATTAGCAAACGTTGCTGTATAAATAATTAACGAGGCCAAACAGGAAAAAGTAAACACGCGATTGGTGAAAAATAAACTGACATTAAGTATGGGATGTTTATGCACTCGTTCGAACAAAAAGAAAAAGCTAAAACCAAAAAGTGATAATACCAACAAAGCAAAACTTAAAGTTGATGGCAGATAGGAAACAGCAATACAAATAAATAATATTGAGAAGATATAAATAAGTGCACCAAACAAATCAAAACTACCACGCTCATCAGCAGACCAATCTCCTTTGACAAATATTGATCCAATAAGAAAAACGATAATGGCTAATGGGATATGCACCATAAAACTGGCGCGCCAGCCAAACGCATCGATCACATAACCACCCAACATAGGACCAATGGTTAATCCAAAATAAATAGTTGAAACTGTTAAGCCAATCGCTCGACCACGCTTTGCTGGTGGAAACACGGATGAAACAATAGCCACTTGAGTAGCATATAACATGGCTGCACTCATACCCTGCAAAAAACGTGCAGCAATTAACATCGTACCACTGATGGCAAAGGCAGCGATTAATGATGAAATAATGACGCAACTTGTTCCAATTAAAAACACACGTTTACGACCGACCATGTCAGCGATACGACCAAAGATTAAGACAAACATGGCACTTGCCATGAGATAAGCCATTGGTATCCAACTCAATAATACCGCGTTCATTGATAAGTCTGACGCAATAGAAGGCAAAGCAACATTCACAGCTGACAACATTAACGGCGTTGTAAATGCATTCAACAACACCATTGTCAAAGTAAGTCGCTGCAAATAAGATTCAGATTGTTGCACTTGCATATATTTATAAATAGTGGCTAATTAAATCGAATTCTACAGCGTTTACATCTATATGAAAATTTATCAATTTGTTAGTTGTTAGTTACTAATAAGTTTACTAATATAAACACATGGTCTAGTAAACCAACCACTGATACGGTCTAGTAAACCGCTCACAACCCACGGCCTAGTAAGCCTTCACAACACAAATAGGACTGGATAAGTCCGCATTAAATTTTTGAATTATTTGATTTTGAGTCAATACGCTTGACCAAATCGTGGTTGTTTGTGGAGTGTGCATGGTTTTTATAGCTCTCACGATTGATACATGGAATTAGCGTGT
>JBFIIJ010000321.1:0-3259 GCA_041601315.1 Gammaproteobacteria bacterium | reverse complement strand
TCGTCCTATCAGGGCTTGTGACCGTTGAAAAAAATGACCAGCAAATTGATTCTCTACAAGAGGGCGATTGTTTTGGAGAAATGGGCTACTTATCTAAGGCAAAACGTTCTGCCTCCGTTATAGCAAAAACAGATGTTTCATTGATACAGGTTAATGCTTCGACGCTGGATCGAGCAGCAGAAGGGACTCAGCTCCGTTTTCTAAAAGTTTTTGTCAAAACGCTCATCGGACGCCTGGCAGACACGACTTCTATTCTCAGCCAAACCGGGAATCTGAACTAGAAACAGTCTAATTATGAGTAGTCGGCCACAGGAGACAAATTAGTATGTGGTTCACATGGTGTTTTAGTGTACTATTTACACTGGGAACGTAGGCTAAACCAATGATAATTCTAGAAATAAGATCATCTGTTTAGATTAAAAGGATTTATTACAATTGGATGTAAATAATAAAAATCAATAATTTAGTGAAACTATCTAAGTTTAGTTCTAACATTATGGAAGAAAAGCAGACAGAATTTCAATATGAGTGATTTCAAGCAAACAGTGATAGTTGTTGATGATAATGCGACCGTTCGTAAATTGTTCGAACGTAGCACGGAAAACCTCGCAATCGATTTAATCACTTTTGATTCTGCCCATGCCTCAATGAAGTACCTTACAGAGAATAAGCCGGATTTATTATTTCTCGATATTATAATGCCTGATAAAGACGGATTAACCTTCCTGCAGGAACTAAGAAAATTACCACTTCACAGAGATACACCCGTAATAATGATAACTTCGAAAGATTATGCACAGGATCGAACTGTTGCAAATGAACTGGGAGCATCAGAATTTATTACCAAACCGATGCCAATGAGGGCAATAACAGATATAATCCTCAAATACATTAATAACGATAATCCTTACTAATTAGTCAATTATAACGCATGGCAACAAAATCCTATCTCCGCTTTTGGGGCGTACGGGGATCATATGCCTCACCATTTCCAACCCATTTAAAGGTTGGTGGCAACACATCATGTGTTGAGATCAGTGTCGGTGATGACACTGTTATCTGCGATGCTGGAACCGGTATCATTCCACTCGGCAATAAACTTGTATCAGAAAATAAAACCAAGGACATATTAATCGTATTAACCCACTATCACTGGGATCACATATGTGGCCTGCCATTTTTTGTCCCTGCATTTATTCCTGACTGGAAAATTAATTTCTTTGGCCCTGGTGAATCGATTCAGGAAATAAAACAGAACCTTGATTCGCAAATGCAAGCGCCGTATTTCCCTGTAGGTACAGAAACCTGGATGGCCAAGGTAAATTATATAGAACCAAGAGAAACAAAGATTAATCGTGGCTCTATCGATATTACCTATTACGGTGTTCATCACCCGGGTATTACCTATGGCTATAAAATAAAAGCTGGCAGTAAAACGATAGTCTATGTTTCTGATAACGAATGTCAGTTTCTGGATAAATCAATAAAACAGAAAATGACTGAGTTCAGTGAAGAAGAGCAGGAAATGTTCGAAGCTATGAACCGTGAAGAATACGAATATGAATTACAGTCGATTGAAGGCGTCGATATTCTTATCCATGACGCTCAATATACACCTGAAGATTACGAAACCAAACGTGGTTGGGGACATTCCTGTTATGTTGACGTTGTAAATTATGCGATTGATGCAAAAGTTAAAGAACTCTATCTCTATCACCATGATCCATACAACGATGATAATGCCATCGATAAAATCTATGAAAAATCCCAGGAAATTATCAAAAATCGAAATGCATCGTTGAAGTGTTTTATTGCACGCGAAGGCATGGAAATTGATCTCGAATAATAAGCTTTAATTTTCCCGCATAATCTATGGAAGTTCTACTCAACGGTGATCCACATTCAGTAGCTCAAAACAGCACCATCGAAAACCTGATTGACAATCTGAAACTTGAAGGCAAGTTTGCCATAGAAATAAATCAGAATATTATTCCTCGTAGTGAATTTACCGGTACACAATTACATGCAGGCGATAAAATTGAAATCGTACAAGCCATCGGTGGCGGATAATCTTTATATTCCAAGAATACATTCTCATGTCACATTCAAATACAGATAATTTCTCTATAGCCGGCATCAACTATTCATCTCGACTTTTAGTTGGTACAGGAAAATATAAAGATTTTGAAGAAACTAAGAACGCGATTGAAGCCAGCGGTGCTGAAATCGTGACTGTAGCAATACGCAGAGTCAATATAGGTCAAAATAAAGACGAGCCAAATTTACTGGAAGTTATCTCTCCTGATAAATATACGCTCCTACCCAATACAGCAGGTTGCTACGATGCGGAAACTGCTGTCAGAACATGCAAATTGGCAAGGGAATTATTAGACGGACATGATCTGATAAAGCTCGAAGTATTCGGTGATGAAAAAACATTATTTCCTGATGTTCAACAAACATTTGAAGCCGCAAAACAACTGGTGGATGATAATTTTAAGGTAATGGTCTATACGACAGACGATCCGATCATGGCTAAACGATTTGAAGAAATTGGTGTTGCCGCCGTAATGCCGCTAGCCGCGCCAATTGGTTCCGGGCTAGGCATTCGTAATCCTTATAATATTCGTACTATTATTGAGAATGCTTCTATTCCTATTATTGTTGATGCAGGCGTTGGCACCGCATCAGATGCGGCGATTGCAATGGAACTAGGTTGTGATGGCGTATTAATGAATACTGCAATCGCAGAAGCTAAAAACCCAGTCTTAATGGCAAGTGCTATGAAAAAAGCCATTGAAGCTGGTCGCGAAGCTTATCTTGCCGGCAGAATGCCAAGACGTGCTTATGCCAGTGCCTCTTCACCTCTAAATGGTCAATTCTTTTAAGCCTATATTTATTTATCTTTTTTATTTCCTTGAAAGATACTCAAACTCAAAAAAGAACGATACGTAGTTTTGTAAAGCGTGACAGTCGGCTTACAAAGTCGCAACAACATGCGCTGGACAATCATTGGGTGAAATACGGTATCGATTTTAATACGCGTCTACTTGATTTTGACACGTTATTTAATCGGCACGCGCCAATTGTTATGGATATCGGCGTTGGTACAGGTGATACAACTTTTTTTCATGCTAAGACACATCCGGAAAATAACTATCTCGCTATTGAAGTACACCGACCAGGAGTTGGTCGATTACTTAACTCAATAGAAACTAATAATTTAAGCAACGTTAAATTTATTAATCACGATGTCAGT
>JBFIIJ010000320.1:0-3274 GCA_041601315.1 Gammaproteobacteria bacterium | reverse complement strand
TGCATGGTACCAAATAAGTAATTGGTTTTTCCGTCCTGGTTTTTTACTTGCCAGAGCAGGCCTTTTTTAAATTGGGCATTTTGATTTTGAGAGTCATTAATGTCAGGTTTTTCTAAAATCTCCCTGAATTCTTTGCAGGTTTCCGACAAATCATCACCAGAAAGATTTTCAGCCAGTGTTGAAACTGGATATATTAACAGAGAAAGCAGACAACACGTAAAAAACGCTATATTATTCATGAACATAAAGATAGCAGGCGGTAAGATCTGCTTTTTGATATTACAGCGGGATGCGGTTAAATAATAATAATTTGTCATATGCCTTATTTATTGTCACAACGACTCAGATTTATTGCCAGTAGCGCCATTATATCTCTACTCTGCGTTGCTATGCAGGGTTGCGTCAAACATAGCTATGTTGCTGAACCAGTCAATACAAGCAATGTTTTGCGTGAGATAAATACATGGAATATAGACAATCCTGAATTGAATCAGTTTCTTCAGGCAAATGGGCTTTCTGCAGAACAGTTGAGTGGCAATACATTTTCTATTAAACGTTTGTTCTTAACCAGTTTGTATTATGACCCTGAAATGCAAGTTGCTTATAAGCGATGGAAGAAAGCACAAATTGCAGTTGATCATACGGGCAATAGTATAAACCCCGAACTTTCTATTCCTCTTGAACATCATAGTGAAGCTTCGGCAGGAAAATCAGAATGGACTATTGGTGCAGTGCTTAGTTTTATATACGAGCGTAAGGGTAAACGTGAAGCTAGACTCGCAAAAGCAAATGTTGATTTACTAAATGCGAAATTGGCAATAACAAAACTTGCATTTGAAAAGCACGGTCGTTTTGAAGAAAAATATCATGCTTACATTATTACAAAAACTAAAATTGCAGAAATAGAAAACGAAATCAATGTTCTAAAAGATTTGTTGGAACAGCTAGAAAAAAAATATGAATTAGGTGCGGTCAGTCAATTTGAAATTAGTACAATAAAGCTTGAGTTACAACAACGTTTATTTCAATTAACGTTGCAAGAAAATATCTTTCAGGAAAACAAAGATGATTTATTGTCATTATCTAATCTTTCTCTTTCACCTTCTGAATATGACGCTGTCGAAATTGAATACATTAATCCATTGTCGTTAGCGAAAGGTCTTTATCACCATTCAGGCATAATTGATAAAGATGTTTCCAGTTTACAATCGATGTTATTGGATAATCATTTAGACATGGCAATGTTATTAAATGACTATGCGCAAACTGAAGCTGAATTAAGGTTAGAAATTGAAAGCCAATATCCAGATATTGTTTTGTCCCCCGGATTTATTTTCGATCAGTCCGATAATATATGGGCATTAGGTGCATCATGGGTTTTGCCGTTGTTTAAAAATACAGAGCAGAATTTAAAAATATTAAACGCGCTTGAAGACAGAATAATAAAACAAGGTGAAGTCGTTGTGTTGCAAAAAAAATTATTGAACTCACTTTATATGAAATATAAGTCTATATTGCGTCATAAAAACACACTTGATGTAAGTGATGCAATAATTGCGACAATAGAAGAGCGGGCGAACGAGATTAATACTCAAATTGAGATTGGTGGTATTGATAACGTTACACTGTTGAGAAATAGAATGGAATTTTATAAGGCGAAACAAGCGCAAATAGATATTTATAATGATGCTATTAATGCCATGCATGAAATAGAGCACCTCTTGCAGACATTTCACTACAGTTCAGAAATAAATGAGATTGTTTCGTCATGGCTAACTTTTATAGAAGAGAAAGAGATAAATGAAGCTATTAATTAAACCATTCCTGATTTTAATCGTTATTAGTTTGGCGATATTTTTGTTTGGTCAAACTTCAGGTTTGAATGGCGATTTAGTTAATAAATTAATTTTAAATGAAGAAGATGCTGATGCTGATGCTGATGCTGGTGATGACGAAGAAAGTAAAATCATGGTTGTCGATGGTTACAAAGCATTACTGCTTGATGAAGGAACAGTAGGTGATGCTGGTATTGTATCTGAGTATGTTGAGCGAATGTTCTTTAAACCGGAGGCCATAGCCTACGCAGAAGTTGTTGATGTCGCGCCATTAGTTTCTTTGAAGACAGAGTATGAAGCGACTTTAGCTGAACAGAATATTTTAATTAATGATTTACATAATCATAATAAAATATTAGAGCGTGCAGAAGCGCTACATAAGGCAAAAAGCCTTTCATCTCGTGATTTAGATAAAAGTCGCGCAGATCGGGATCTTAAATCATCACAACTGAGCGCGATCAATACTCGTTTGGCCAGCATTAAATATAAAGTTAAATCGATTTGGGGAAATGAACTCGGCAGTTTTTTGTTGGATGAAAATAAACGCTCTGACTTTGATTTATTAGCATCAAACAAAAGCAGGCTTGTTTTGTTATCCATGCCTAAAAATAAGACATTAGATTATAAGCAACAAAAAATATTTGTAAGTCATATTAATGAAAGAAACGAAGCTATTGAGGCATCATATCTGGATCAAGCCACTCACGTAAATAATCCATTGTATGGTGAAAGTTATCTTTATTTACTTAACTCTAAAAAAATAAGAACAGGAATGAAGTTGTTCGCATGGGTTGATGAGAATGCCGAAGAAGTGGAAGGAATATTTATTCCTGAAAGTGCCGTTATTTGGTATGCCAATGAACCATGGATTTACACTAAACAAGATGATGCGCTTTTTATACGTAAACCATTAGCTAATGCCAGAAAGATTAATAAAGGATGGTTGCTGGAAGATAAATACCTTATTAGCGATGGTCAAGTAGTCACTCATGGAGGACAGACGTTATTGTCGGAAGAATTCAAATGGGCCATACCCGATGAAGAAGACGATTGACTAAGAGTGCTTCACGAATGTTATTTTTCCCTCATACGTCGTTAAAAATGTGCTCGGTTCGTCATTTATTAAACATAAACTCCTCACCTCGGCTTGGGCTTCCTGCGTCGCTCTACCTCCTGCATCCATGCAGTCGTGTGCGCATTTTTGCCTCGTCTGAGAAAAAACTAATCATCCGTGAAACGCTCTTAGAATATTTTTTAGCTTATAGGGATATTGGTTAGTTATGCTCGCAGCTTTAGTTAGATTTGCTATTAATTTTCGCGGTGTGGTGATCGCGTTAGCAACACTATTGATGATTTATAGTGTTTATCGTTTATCACGTGCTGGCCTTGATATTTTCCCTGAGTTTTCTCCTAACTTAATAGTTGTCCAAACAGAAGCG
>JBFIIJ010000319.1:0-3275 GCA_041601315.1 Gammaproteobacteria bacterium | reverse complement strand
TCTTGATAAAACGCACTATGAAACAAGTCTGGATCTTTCTTTATATATAGAAGGGCTTTTAAATACAGATGAGCAAGAAGTAAAACTAAAAACATTAACAGAAGAAAAAATTGAAACGATCATTTTAAATGATCTTGTTACGGCTGAAATTGAAGAGCGTGTTCCAAAGACAGAAGAAAAGATAGAACAAAAAACTGAAATACAGGCAACTGAAATACAGTCGAAAGTACCTACGTGGGGACAAGAGCCATTCAAATGTTTATTAGTTAAAACGGCTGGAATGAATTTAATGATACCAGCGATGTCTGTTTCTTATATCGAAAGAGTTAATAAAAAAATAATTCGTTTACCGTTAGAAGTTGAGGCATTTCGCGGTGTGCTTACTTTAAGAAAACGTTCTGTTGCAATTATCGATTTGTTGTCACTGATTTCTGGAAACGGGACAGGGTTAAATAAATTAACAACACAAATTGATACGCATCATGTCGAACACGTGATTGTTATGGACAATGGTAGTTATGCTTTAGCAAGTGATGATGTTGGTGAAATGGTAATGCTGGAAACAGAAAGTGTTCGTTGGAATAAAGCCAGTTTTAATAATCCAATGTTTGCCGGTATTGTTACCGAATATCTATGTCCTATTGTTAATATGGATAATGTTAAACAACAAGTGGCAAACATGCCTTTTGTGCAATCTTTAAATAAGAACTATTGAGTTACCGTTATTGTGATGGCGTGAAGTCCAATCGAACTTTGTTACGAACAGGATTTAAAAATTTAATTCGGCATTGGTCAGCATTTTGTTGTGATACTTCAAAAGTAACATCACCTTCTTCTGAAGAAGCACTGATTGAATATTCACTTTCAGCAGGATGAAAAAACTTAATTTCGATGTCTCGATAACTTTTATCTGTAACAGAGGTTATGTTTCGGCAGTCGAGAATTGAAACAGAATTTGATAATTGCAAAACAACAAAGGTGTTCTTGTTCTTTCCGTATCCCGGTTGTGAATGTACAACAACCTCACTTTCCCCATTAATATGTATATCTTTTACAAAAGATAGAATGGTCTGTTCTCCCTCAAGATCTATCGAATACTCTATTGGTTTGTAGAATATTAATTTTGCACCGATGAAAATTAATACAGTGGCTAGCAGTGAAAAAATACAGGCAAAGAAAAAGGCAAATAATGAAAAAGAGATCATGCTAACTATGAAAGAAACGGCAACAGCACCAATCAACCCATTTTTATCGCCAACCCAATCAATAAAATATTGTAACGAATCTTTCAAAGAGGTTCCGGGCCGATAAATTCGTGCGCAAGCATCGGTAATCATCGTAAGGTATTTTTTGACTCTATCGGTATGTGTGATATTTCCGTTTGCCATATTTTCTTCCTCGTCGGATGTCTAATCCTACCTCAACTGGCTCAAATAGTGCATTTCTTGTCTAAGCCCATGAAATTTAAGCCAATTAGCTACATGAGTCCAGGGTATAAATTGCCTAAATTGGCATGGCTAATGCAAGTATCAGCCTAAACAATATTTTAGACGGAAATTTGACGGTCAATAACCATACGGGACAGAGGTAAAAGGTATGAGTGCAACAATGAGCAGCCACAGCAATGTAAGTGATGAAGTCATTCAATGGGTTACATTTAAATTGGGAGAAGAAATCTATGGCATCAATGTAATGCAAGTTCAGGAAGTGTTACGTCTACCCGAAGTTGCACCAGTGCCCGGCGCACCGAGTTATGTGATGGGAATTATTAATCTGCGCGGCAATGTCGTTACAGTGATTGATACCCGAAGTCGATTTGGCCTACATCAAAAAGAACCGGATGATTCGACTCGCATTATTATCACTGAAGTAGATAAACAGGTGATCGGCATGTTGGTTGACAGCGTTGCTGAAGTGGTGAACTTAAGAGGTTCACAAATTGAAAAGACGCCAAACCTCGGTGAAGACAATGAAAGCTCAAAGTACATTCAGGGCGTGCATAGTCGAGATGACGAAATACTTATTTTGATTGATGTTGACAAAATGCTTACAGAAAACGAATTAGAAGCAGTGAGTGGATTTTAATATCCATGTAGGACAATGTCTGACATAGGCAACATAAAACCATTGATTCATACGAATCCAGTTCGCGCGATAAATAAAGATCCTGCGAAAAAGGAACAAGGCAAGAAGAAGAAGAAAGACGAAGTATTGCCGCAAAAGGAAAAAAATAGCTCTATAGAGCATGTGGACGAATTTATATAAAGCATGACAGATCCGCTCAGGAAGAGCGGTTTAGGATACTAAATACATTGAGGCTTAACGTATCCTCGTCATGAGGTCTACCACGGATAGTAGACCTCACCTATTAAAAGTATGAGTTAGTTTTTAAACTCTAACTTGTACTAAAGAGATGGCAGGGCTTTTCAGGAAGAGTGGCTGTAATTAGAGAATACAATGTGTCTCTGTCATAAGGTATACCACGGAAGGTATACCTAACTTGGTACGGAAGATTAATTGCAAAAGGCGTGATGGATATGAATTTTACAAATATAGAATCACTTTATAATTTGTTACCACTGTTTTTATGTGTAGTTGTCATGATGTTGATACTGTCAACAATGCGCCTACGTAGACAAACACATAATCAACACAAAAAGATAAATCAATTAAACGAAGAATTGCACGCTTTGCTTTCCTGTAGCCGTGGAATTTCTGAACGACTACATTCGCACCAATATCAATTTCAAAACATCGCTGAACGTCAGGATAAACTGAAAGTAGCCGAGCCTGGTCATTCCGGTTATAAACAGGCAATCGCTTTATATAATCGTGGCGCATCAGAAGATGAAATGCTGTCAACCTGCGATTTAAGTCGCGGCGAAATCAATCTGATCACCCATCTGCAAAAAGCCAAATTAAAAAATCAGTCCCAAACTATTTAAGTTCCTACGCTTTACATTGCATCTATAGGTAATATTCTTTACCCTTCGCATCCGCCAGATTGGTGAGTAACGGAGAGGTGTCCGAGTGGTTTAAGGAGCACGCCTGGAAAGTGTGTATACGTTAATTCGTATCGAGGGTTCGAATCCCTCTCTCTCCGCCAATTTTATATTTTTAAATGCTTCCGCTTTCGGCCAGAAGCAATGGGATGGACTCCTCCTCCCTTAACCGGCATCTAAGTGCCAAACTGGGAATGTAACTTTCCAGAAATGAAAAGAAGGAGTCCACCATGTATAAACTTAGTCGAGTAGGTATAGATTTGGCAAAGAATA
>JBFIIJ010000318.1:0-3277 GCA_041601315.1 Gammaproteobacteria bacterium | reverse complement strand
TTAATTTAAAGGCTAATATTGAATCTGCCAACAAACAAATTGAGTCATCTATAGCTCGATTAGAAGTAAATCAATCAAAAGCGATAGTGACTCATGACAATCAATCTCCGCTATGGTCTATAGAAATCCCGGTCAAAGACAAACATAACATTGATTTACTGGAACTTAATATACAAGGTGACAAAGAATCAAAACAAAAAAATAATGAAGAACAATTATGGACAAGCAATATAAGAATTAACTTTGAAAACATCGGTGCCGTTTCAGCAAAACTGTCCATTCTTAATAAAGAAGTCAATGCAACACTATGGTCAGAAAACGAAATACTAAATACACTAATTAATAACAACTTACCTGTCCTCAATGAACAAATAGAACGATGTGGTTTATCAACCGGAGAAATTATCTGTTTGAAAGAAGCACCACCAATTGAACAAAATATTCAGATTGGCACATACAACCTTATTAATATCACGATATGACCGGTTTAATAGAAACGCCAAGCAAAGCTGTTGCGCTAAGTTATGATGGGATAACTGCACCTATTCTATCGGCTAAAGGTACAGGTGAAATTGCTGATCAAATTATTGCTCTGGCTAAAGAGCATAATATTCCAATACGCGAAGAACCTGACTTAGTAAATATATTAGCCAAATTAAAATTAGATGAAGAAATTCCCAGAGAGCTTTATGTTGCTGTAGCAGAAGTCATTGCTTTTGCTTACATGATAAAAGGTAAAATACCCGGTCAGACTTAGGTTCTTTTATCAAGCTTGGCCCGATTGTTTATTCCTCGCCTCATTCGCTTTTTCCTTATCACCTAAACTATCATATGCTGCAGCAATTAAAGCCCAATTATCTGACTTCAATTGTTTATTACTTCCTGCCAAGGCATTGGATTTTCTAGCCATCACTATTGCTTGTTGCCACTGTTGTTGTTGCATACGAACTACGGCTAAACGATGCCACAACAACGCATTCTTCGGTTCAATACGAAGCGCACGTTCTATTGTTGCTGCTGCTTTTTCACTATTCCCCTGCTTGGCAAAGCGATCAGCATCATCAAGTAAAGCGGTAATTACAGGTTCTTTTTGATCATCGACTACTTCATTTTTTTGCGTCGTAACAACTTTGGCTTTTTCGCCTGTTGATACTTTATTTTCGACTGGCGTATTTCGTTCTTCTACCGGCACTAGTTCGATTGATTTAGTTGCTTGTTCTGCACAAGCTACCAAATTCAACATTACTAATAACAACGTGAGTCTTTTAATATTCATAAGGTTTTTTAATCAATTTCACTTAAAAACAATTAATATACTCAGGCGGATATTTTTTTACAAAGGGATATGCTTTCATCTGACTACAACTCTCTGAGGCGTTGCTCATATCTGGGAATTCATACCATTCAATTTCTTCTGGATCGATGAGCATTATTGGTTCTGGTTTTATTTTCTTCATTACATCGATCCATATTTGCATTGCACCGGTAGAACCTGTCAGTTTAGCCGTTTGATTATCATCACGTCCAACCCAAACTACTGCTAATAAGCGATCACCAAAACCCGCAAACCAGCTATCTCTCAGGGCATTCGTTGTTCCAGTCTTACCTGCCAATGGCATTAAAGAAGGTAACTCACGAGTTAATCGTTTAGCTGTCCCATTTTCAACAACTTGTGTTAATAAATACTGTGTTAAAAATGCCGTTTCCGGCTCAATATATTCACGTACATCCAAATCATAACGTCGTAAAGGTTCACCCTCTTTATCTAATACAGCACGAATTGTCTTCAATGGAATTTGCAAACCCCCACTTGCAATCGTCTGGTACATTTGTGTCACTTCATATGGTGACAAGTTTAATGAACCAAGCAATATTGAGGGTAACTTTGGAATATCTGACGTAACACCCAGATTTTTCAATGTTTGAATAACATTATCTAATCCAAGCGCCATACCAAGACGTACCGTCGATATATTATAAGATTTAGATATTGATCTAACTAAAGGTACTCGCCCATGTGTTTTATTATCATAATTATTAGGGGTCCATGACTTCCCATTCTTTTGTTTTAAAACGAGTTTTGAATCATCTAGGGAACTAAGTACATTATATTTATCCGCATTTTGTAACGCTGTCATATAAATAGCAGGCTTAACTAAAGAACCTATTTGTCTTTTTGCATCTAGTGCACGATTAAAAGCATTTTGGTTTTTATTTCTATCGCCCATCAAGGCCAGAACTTCACCGTTGTGAGGTTCAACCATGACTAAAGCTGATTGTAATGTGCCAGACTTGAAACCTCTTTCTTTATCCAATTTTGACAAACTATATTTGACACTGTTTTGCACTACTTCTTGTTTACTTACATCAAGTGTCGTGTGTATTTGCAAACCTTCATTTCTCAGATCATCAAGACGATAATCCCGTTTTAAATGTCGTCTGACTAAATCAAGATAAGCCGGGTATTTTGCGCTACTCCAATTTGGCTTCTTAACAACACCTAACGGAGTACTGGCTGCTTTTTTCAATTCAGAAGCAGTGATAAAACTTTGTTGCTGTAATAATTCTAATACCAGATTTCTTCGATCTTTTGCTCTATCTGGATTTTTACGTGGATTGTAATAAGAAGCACCTTTAACCAAACCCACCAACAGAGAAATTTCTGCAATATTTAACTCATTTAACGGCTTAGAAAAATAAAACTCTGCTGCAGTGCCGAATCCATGAATACTTCTCGCACCATTTTGGCCCAAATAAATTTCGTTAACATAGGCAGCAAGAATGCTTTCTTTCGTATAATGATATTCAAGCATTAAAGCCATGATCATTTCATTCAACTTACGCGAATAGGTACGCTCACGAGTCAAAAACATATTTTTAATAAGTTGTTGCGTTAAAGTACTCCCACCTTGAGAAATTTTTCCGGCTAATAGATTGGCAAAAATAGAACGCACAATTCCTTTTGGATCGATACCAACATGCTCAAAAAAATCCCGGTCTTCTACCGCAATTAATGCCTTAATTAAGGCAGAGGGTATTTCATCGTAAGCAACAAGAACTCTATCTTCATCGTGTAATGGAAATATTTTGCCTATTAATGCCGGACTTAAGCGGGCGATTTGAATTTCTTCACCATTATCTAACGCTGTAATTTTTGTAATATGACCATCAGCTAGTTGAATACGTATCTTTCTTGCCGCTTCAAAGCCATCCCAATAATGAAATTGTCTTGTATAAAGCTCTATAACAGAAGCACGACTATTGAACTGCCCTGGTG
>JBFIIJ010000317.1:0-3281 GCA_041601315.1 Gammaproteobacteria bacterium | reverse complement strand
GTTCCTGGTATAACGTTCCGCTAGGGGTTCGCTCGGCGAATCGCTATTGGTACGGTCCGAGCTATCGCAGTTTCAATGTTGGTTTTCGTCTTTACAGAGAATTATAAAACGCGACAAGTTTTTCTCTACAAGGATGTAGAGAGTAGCGTTCTGGACTGATGCTAATTTGTAAAATAACTATTGCGTTATATAAATCACTTCTGCAGAACCTTCACCTCGCGGATCACTCGCAGCAAAAGTAATATCTTTTTTCTTCCAAATCATTATTGCCTGCATATTGCCATACTGACGACTCTTTTCTTTTAATACATGCCCCTTCGATTTAAGCGCGGCTTGTTCACTCGGGCTTAAACCACCTAATTCATACTGCACTTCATCAGGCAAATATTGATGATGATAACGTGGCAGACTAACCCACGAATTTGGCGGGTTACCTTCAGCAAAATCCAATACACCTAACAACACCATGCTGATGATACGACTTCCACCCGGCGTACCAAGTATGCCAATCCGATCTTCTGTTTCAAGAAATGTTGGCGTCATACTCGATAAGGGTCGCTTGCCCGGCGCAATGGCATTGGCATGATCACCAATCAGACCATAAGCATTTGCGGTTAATGGCTTAACTGAAAAATCATCCATCTCATTATTTAACAGCACGCCAGTACCCTTGGCAACAAAGCCCGAACCAAAGGGCAAGTTAATACTCAAGGTCGCTGCCACGCGATTACCTTCGGTATCAACAATTGAAAAATGTGTGGTATCAGTACCGGTATGTTGTTCAGAGGTAATATCACTTAGCTCACTACTTGGCGTAGCCCGTTCAGGATCGATGGTTAACGCCAGGCCTTCCAGATAATCTTCATCTAATAAACGATCAACCGGAATATCAATAAAGTCCGGATCGCCGAGATAGGCTGCGCGATCTCGATAAGCGCGGCGCATTGCTTCAATGATGATATGTTTACGTGTAACCGGCTCCATGTTTTTCAATTCGAAATGTTCCAGAATATTCAACGCCTGTCCCATTACAATGCCACCTGATGATGGTGGCGAAGCTGAAGTTACCTTGATGCCGTTATAATCAATAACGTTCGGTTCTCGTTCGACGATCTGATATTTTTCCAGATCATCCAATTCCCAAATGCCGCCACCATTTCTAACACTGGACACCATTTGTTTTGCTACGATACCCTGATAAAAACCTCTGCGGCCGTAATTGGCGATTGCTGTTAACGTATTGGCAAGATCTTTTTGAATGATCAATTCACCAATGGCAGGGACTTTAAATTTTTTAAGAAATATATGTGCTGTTTCCGGATATTGTTTTACTACATCTAACCTGTAACCCATTAGCTTTCGATAACGTTCAGTAACAGCAAAACCTTCTCTGGCCTGTTTGATTGCAGGCGCGAGAACTTCTGCCAGACTCAAGCGGCCATAATTTATCACCAGATGATCAATTCCGGCAGGAACGCCGGGGATGCCAGCCGCCATGGCGCCATTTAATGACAGTCCCTTAATGACATTACCGGACTTATCCAGATACATATCATGTGTACTGCGCAGCGGTGCTTTTTCACGACCATCGATCATCAGTTGCTTGTTGTCTGAAGCACGATGAAGCAACCAAAATGCACCGCCACCTAAACCCGAACTATACGGCTCAACAACCGCTAATGATGCGGTCACGGCTGCAGCGGCATCAAAAGCATTGCCGCCTTTTTTTAAAATTTCGATGCCTGCCTGGGTTGCTAAAGGATGGGCGCTGGCAATTGCTGCTTGCTTTATCGGTTCAGCAAAAACAAGTGTAGAGAAAAAAACTAAAACACAGGCAAATGAATACAAAGACTTCATCGGATTAAATTTTTTATTAATTAAAAAAGTATGCTGTGAACAGACGATTCTGATCTCGCATTAAGAGAATTTTTGTTTTAAAGCATTAACAACAACTTCATCAACAAACAAACTGACGTCTCCATTTAAAGAAGCTATCTCACGCACCAGACTTGATGTAGTACAGGCGAGATTTTCTGAAGGCGCTAAAAAGACAGTTTCAACATCAGCGTTTAATTGTCTGTTCATCCCCGCCATTTGAAATTCATACTCAAAGTCTGACACAGCGCGTATACCGCGAACGATTACACTTACGTTTCTCTCCCGGGCAACTTCTGTTACCAACGCTCGAAAAGGAATCACTTCAATATTGCCAATGTGTGACAAGACACTGCTTATCATTGCGACGCGTTCATCAATTGTAAACAATGTTTTCTTGCTGCTCGTATCAGCAACAGCAATGATAACTTTATCAAACAGTTTTGATGCACGTAACGCAATATCTTCATGACCTTTGGTGACAGGATCAAATGTACCTGGATAGATTGCTGTAATCATTTCTGCCTCGTTTTTTTCTTTTCAATCCGCCAGTTCTATTAATGCTGATTGCACATTACCGGCTTTTGTTTGTTTTCTGACTTTCCAGCCATCCGGCAAGCCCAAATTTTTCTCGGATTCAATATAAACCAGACCACGTGCATTCAACAATGATTGTTCTCTTATTATTGTACAACATTGTTCGATATAACCCTGACCAAATGGCGGATCGAGGAAAATAACATCAAATCCTTTTATGCCCTGTTGCATCCAGTTGGTTGCATCTGCGAGTTGAATTACATGCCCTTCACTGCCCAGTGTTTCTGCATGCTGCTTTAGAGATTCGATTATTTTTGGATTGGATTCAACCATGACAACTTCAGTTGCGCCACGCGATAAGGCTTCGAACGCAAGCGCACCAGTGCCTGCAAACAAATCCAGACAACGCGCACCAACGATCTCGTTCTGCAACCAGTTGAACAGGGTTTCACGAATTCGATCAGGTGTCGGTCGCAAACCCGGCGAGTCGATAACATCCAGTTTTCTGCCACGCCACTTGCCAGCAATGAGCCGGATCTTTCCCGCAGCGGCCAAGAGTTCAGGAACCTTCTTTAGTTTCTTGCACAGGTTTTCCGACCATTACCGTAACCAGTTTGTCAGGCATCACTCGCCGTTTAAAAGCATCCTTTATCTGTTCGATAGTTACCGCTTCAACATTGGCATTAAACGTATTCAGGTAATCCAGTGGCAACTTGTAATAACCAATGGCAACAACATAGTTAAGAATTTTTCCGTTACTATCGATTCGCAACGGATAACCACCGGTGATATTTTTCTTGGAAGCGATTAACTCTGCTTCTGTTGGTCCGTCTTTAATATAGTTTTCTATATTCTTCATTAACACCGAC
>JBFIIJ010000316.1:0-3285 GCA_041601315.1 Gammaproteobacteria bacterium | reverse complement strand
GTGGGGGTACCTTTGAGCGCAGTTTCCCAAACTTCCTTTGCTGCCTGTTTGTTTCCCATCACCCAAAAGACTTCACCAAGGTGAGCCGCTATTTCAGGATCGTTTCTCAATTCGAGTGCTTGTTGCAAATAATTAACCGCTTCATCCAATCGACCCATACGATATAAAACCCAACCTAGGCTATCAAGTATATAAAAATCATTCGGACTTAATTCATAGGCACGTTTTATATAACCATAGGCTTCTTCAAAACGTTCTGTTCGGTCGGCAAGCGTATAACCCAGTGCATTTAAAGCCGTTGCATTATTAGCATCTTCAGCGAGGATAGCTTTAAGATCTGCTTCTAAAAGATCCAGTTGTCCCATCTTTTCAGCTAACATTGCACGCGAATAAAGTAAGTCTGGATGGCTTTCTTCTGCAATCGCACTGTTAAACAAATCCATCGCTTCCTGATAACGCTTTTCTTCGATCAGTATTTCACCTTCAGCCTGTATCACGATAAGGCGGTTTATACCTTTCGTTTTTTGTATCGCACGAATATTTCCCAAGGCTTTTTCTATTTCACCTTGCTTGGCCAAAATTAAACTCAAACGTATTCGTGCATCAAAATAATTTTCTCCGCCATGTACGCCCTGATATAAGTCACTGGCTTTATCTAATTCTTTCTTTTCTTCGGCAATACGTCCCAAATAATAATTAGCATCAAACACACGTTTCTTTAATTTGGATAATTGAACAAAATATTGTTCGGCTTCATCAAGCTTATTTATTTGCAGATAAAGCAACCCAAGCGCAAACAGCACATCAACATTGTTTGGTGCTTTAGAAGAGAGTATTTCAAATTGATCACGTGCATCATCAAAACGTTTTGCTTCAGTTAATAATCGTGCATAAGCCATGCGTAAATTAAAATCATCATCGCGATCTTTTAATGACGTTTCTATCCATAATAATGCCGTATTTATATCGCCTGTTTTTTGTAGTAACGCAATATACGTTAACGCTGCAGCCTCATTTTCAGGTTTTATCTCCAGAACTCGTTTAAGTAAATCTTTTGCTTTATCCAGATTACCCATACGCGCAGAAACATTGGCAAACGCATACATGGCATCAACATCTTCCATATGATTTTCCATCAAGCGTTCCATCAATTGCATGACTGCTATCTGGTCTTCTTCACGACCAAGAAAGTTCGCGATCATCCATAACTTCTGATCCATTTTTCCTTTGGAAGTCTTAAGAATAACTTCAAGGTGATATAAGGCCTGATCAATATCGCCTTTACGGATGGTCATTACCGTCAGCACCTGGTGTGCATCGGGATTTTCCGGATCTAACTCAAGCCATAATTGAGCAGCTTCATAAGCCGCTTCATTATTTCTCGCGTAAATCGCAACTCGAGTCGCGCGTTCTACCACAACTGGATCGCGAGTAGTTCTGGCTAAATCAAGATAATTCTCAACAGCAACATCAATTTTTCCTCGCTGACCGGCTATTTCAGCGACCAGAACTTTAAATAGAATGTCTTCTGTCAGCTCAATGTTGGGGCGCTTAGGTAAAAGACGTTGCGGTTCTGGAGCAATTTCTTCATCGGCAACTTGAGAATCGGTCATCACATCTGAATCAGAATCCTGACCGGCAGTCGGATCTTGAGGCACGCTGACACAGGCACCCAAAATGAGCACTAACAGCAATGCCGCCAAACAGCGAAAACGTCTATATATAGAGAATGAAAACACGCTTTAAAATCCTTACTTTACCGTTTAATAAATAATCATTTTGTCAGATTAGGGCCAAAAATAACACTATGTATGACTTATATGAGTAATTGATAAGATATCGGCTGATTTGTTCACTAGCCTAAGATCAATTATATTTGCCGCGGTTTAATCTGGATCAATAATTTAGTCTATTTTCCTTGTATTCTAGCGACGCTTGGCACAGAATTTTCATAAGGTTTTCATTTAATTAGCAATATCATGACACTAGTAGCTTACGGCCTAAATCACGCGACAGCACCAATTAACCTTCGAGAGAAAGTTAATTTTGGTAGCGATATCATGCCTGATGCCTTACATGAGCTAAAAAATCAAAGTGGTATTCATGAAGCCGCTATTCTCTCCACCTGCAATCGTACCGAAATTTATTGCAGCGTAGATCAGGAAGACAACCTTAACCCAATTCACTGGCTTCATGATTTCCATGGCATGCAACAGGATCAGTTGAAACCATTTTTGTATAAACATCCTGACGAAAATGCTGTTCGCCATGTCTTACGTGTCGCGAGTGGACTTGACTCGATGGTTTTGGGCGAATCACAAGTACTCGGGCAATTAAAGAACGCTTATCATAATGCTGTTAATGCCGGCAGCATCGGCCACCAATTAAACCGACTGTTTCAACATTCGTTTCATGTCGCTAAAGAAGTCCGCAGTAATACTGCCATCGGGAATCATCCTGTCTCTGTTGCTTATGCTGCCGTTCGATTGGCACAACAAATTTTCGGCGACTTAAGCAATCAAACAGCATTATTAATTGGCGCAGGTGAAACCATAGAACTTGCGGCGAAACATCTATATGAGAACGGGTTAAGCCGAATGATCATTGCTAATAGAACATTAGAACGTTCGCAACAATTAGCAAACGAATATTCTGTTTACGCTATTCAAATTGGAGACATCCCAAAACACCTCGCTGAAGCTGACATTGTTATTTCATCTACTGCCAGTCAATTACCGATATTGGGTAAAGGCGCAGTAGAAAGTGCGATCAAGGCCAGAAAACATAAACCGATGTTTATGGTAGACATTGCTGTACCTCGCGATATTGAAGTCGAAGTCGGTAATATGGATGATGTTTATTTATATAGTGTTGATGATTTAAAAGACATTGTTCAAGAGAACTTACAAAGCCGCAAAAACGCGGCAAAGCAAGCTGAAAAAATAATTGATACGCAAGCACAGGAATTCATGGGATGGTTAAATTCACTTGATGCTGTTTCAACAATTCGTGCCTTACGTAATCAAGCAGAGCAAATACAGGAAGAAGCAATTCAAAATGGATTAAGTAAACTTCGCAATGGCGCCGATCCCGAAACCATACTGCAAGAAACCGCACGCATATTAACTAATAAACTAATACACTCACCCAGTTCTCAATTAAGAAATGCCAGCGCTGATAGCAGAGAAGATTTGTTACAGGCCGCTGAAGAATTATATAACCTGAACAATAATCCCGATAAAAAGCAGTAGCTACAATAGTTGCTGAAAGTTTTTTGCCTGTTTC
>JBFIIJ010000315.1:0-3294 GCA_041601315.1 Gammaproteobacteria bacterium | reverse complement strand
CGCTCCAGACATTTGGATGTGGGGCTCGATTTTAATTCGGAAAAAGTAAATGCATCTGCAACTATATATTTAATCAAATTAAGAAATGAAATCCATTTTAATTCGACGAGTTTTGCAAACGAAAATCTTGCCCCAACAGAACGGAAAGGCGTTGAGGTACATGTCGATGTTACACCTACTGATAAACTAACAGCATCGTTAAACTATGCGCACACTAAAGCAGTTTTTGATGGAGGGCCTTTTGCAGGGAATAATATTCCACTAGTTCCTGATAATACTGTTAGTCTTAATATTGGTTATGAGTTTCTAGCTGGTATGAACTTGAATACGAATTGGAGTTATGTCGGGGAAAAGTTTTTTGACAATGATCAGAACAATAATTTTGGGCAGAAAATTCCTTCATATTCAACAGTTAACAGTAAATTTAGTTTTGAAAAAGGTCCGATAGATATTGGTTTTTCTGCAAATAATATTTTGGATGAACATTCTTTCGACTCAGGTGTAAGAAGTACAATTACGGCAGGCCGCTATAATGCATTGCCACTGCCAGAGAGAAATTTTTCGTTTATAATAGGCTATACATATGAGTGATTGTCTTTAATGGAACGTAAAGGAGCAGCTTTAATCATGAAACATAAGAATATTTTTATATTACTCCTGGTTCTACTGGCAGTCTTTTCCAGGTTGATTCCTCATCCACTAAATTTTACACCTATAGGTGCTCTAGGACTTTTTGCGGGCGCCTATATAATTGATAAAAGAGTATGGTTGTTACCACTTTGCGCATTATTGCTGAGTGATTTTTTAATAGGTCTTTATGATCCTATATCAATGTTGTTTGTATATATTGGTTTTGCATTGAGTGCTTTTATAGGCCGTTTGTTACTTTCTGAAAAACGGACATCACTTAACTTGGGTGGTGCAGCATTATCTTCAGCAACACTGTTCTTTTTTGTGTCAAATTTTGGTACATGGTTGTCAGGAACATTATATCCAATGACATTAGCTGGATTGACAGATTGTTTTGTAATGGCAATCCCCTTTTATGGAAATACCCTATTAGGTGATCTTTTTTATGTGGCAGTATTATTTGGTATTTTTGAAGGTTCTCAGATCTGGATGAAACGGAATATTGCTCAATCTGCTTAATTAGGTATAGAAGGAATTTATTCAAATGAGTAATAGATTATCTAAAATCTATACTCGAACTGGCGATGATGGTACGACCGGCCTTGCTAATGGCAATCGTATTGATAAATCGAGTATTCGTGTCGAAGTGATGGGTAATATTGATGAATTGAATAGTCTAATCGGTGTTATTGAAGCGAGCGATATACCGAGTGATATTTCAGGTTACTTATTGAATATACAGCATCGCTTATTTGATATTGGTGGTGAAATTGCAACTCCGGGAAATGCGATAACAGCTCCAACAAGTATTGAACGACTTGAAGAATTAATAGATTCATATAACGAGGACTTACCTTCATTAAAAGAATTTATTTTGCCGGGCGGTTCACTGTCTGCTTCTATTTGTCATCTGGCAAGAAGCGTTTGTCGTCGATGTGAACGTAGTCTTGTTGAATTAAGTCGCACTGAATATTTAAATCCGGAGTCTTTACGTTATATAAATCGTTTGTCCGATTTATTATTCGTATTAGCAAGAACATTGAATCAAGGGAAGGGCGGGAAAGAAATACTTTGGGATAGTGAAAGATTGAAACGATCAGTTTAAAAGTTAGTATTTTTTATGTAATTCCATAATTCGTCCTTCTCGTTTCATATCAAGTTTGCCCAAAAAAGACATGCCAAGTAAGGTTATGACTGGAAAATTACCTTCATGTACGGCGCCTTCTACATTGTGTAGTTCTATATCACCAACTTTAACTTTTTTTAAATTAACAATATATATCTTGTCTTTTCCCGAAGCGGTATATGACGAGCCTTCTTTACCATCAAGTTTGTAATCAATACCCAGTTTTTTTGCGACAACACTATTCATCGATACCAGTGTTGCACCTGTATCAACAACAAACGGAACAGATGAGCCATTTATGGTGCCGCTAATGTTATACATACCCGCTGAATCTGGCGCGATAATAAGTTTTTCACCACCTGTAGGTGGAGCAAAATCACTGCCGATGTGAGTGCCTAATGGATAGGTTTCTTGTTGTCCATCAATTTCAATGATGGCTTCTTTGCTGTTTGACTCAATAAGCAATACACCTTCGGGACTTGCTTTTCCTTTTTTTAAAACACGTTGTTTGCCATCAATAGTAACAATAGCTTTATCTTTGAAGAGTCCATTAATAATTACTTTATCAATGGCAAAAGAGGGCACGTTAGTTAATAAAAAAGTTATGCCGATGAATAGCGTGTAATATTTTTTTCCCATGGTCTTGATTGTTAATATTGAATGTGGTGTTTTTAAGTATATACGATTATTTCTTTTTGTTTAGGTAGCGAACTAATGTTCCAGTGTTGAATAGCCCAGTCTAATATTGTTTTAGCGTCGTAGGAGAACAATTCTTTAGGAGGGCTTTGCCCGAGAAATGCAAGTGAATTAAATAAAATTTTATTCGGTTTGTTTTGACTAATAGATTCTGAATCTATTGATTTACTAATTTTCTTTCCTGCATTATCAATCGCTATAGGCAAGTGAAGATAGGAGGGGGTTATAAAATTTAATTTATTTTGCAAATAAACTTGCCTTGGCGTTGAATCAAGTAAATCAACACCTCGTACTACATCTGTTATATTTTGTTCCTCATCATCAACAACGGTTGCAAGATGATATGCGAAAAAGCCATCGGCACGCTTGATAATGAAATCACCTATTTCAGTTTCCAGGCATTGCGTATAATGTCCTTGTAATTGATCATTAATGCCAATTTCATTGTTATCTGTTCTTATTCGTATTGATCTTTGACCTTGGGTTGGTTTGATCCCGTCACGACATATACCCGGATAGGGTTTGTCAGCTAAATCTTTGCGACTACATGCACAAGGGTAAGTGCATTTTTGTGATTGAAGTTTATCAAGCGCTTCCTGATATAAATCCAGTCGTTGGTTTTGGTAGACGACTTTTTCATCCCAAAATAAACCTAAGTTTTCAAGCTGTTCCAATATAAGTTTATCGGCGCCTGTAACAGACCGAGGTTGATCGATATCATCAATACGGACTAACCATTTACCCTGTTTACTTTTAGCCTGGAGATAGCTACCAAGGGCAGCAATGATAGAACCGAAATGAAGTGGGCCGCTTGGCGTTGGTGCAAAGCGGCCACGATAGTT
>JBFIIJ010000314.1:0-3304 GCA_041601315.1 Gammaproteobacteria bacterium | reverse complement strand
AGATTCCTTGCTCCTGGAGTTTTCAATTGATTCATCACCTTCTAGTACATCTTTTAAATTTAAACTTCCCGTGTTTTCAAGTTCTCTTATTCCTTCCGGGGCAGTAGATGCTAGCGTCAAATGTACGCTATCCCAATCAATTGCCGTATTGATAAAATATGTCTGACTCGGTAATAAATCGAACTCCATTTTAGTAGTCCAGTTTTTAAAAATAACCGCTGAGAATGTTTGTTTTCCTGGAGGACATGTATATATAAAAAATGCCTGGCTATGTAAGCTGCCAATCTGCTTACTTCCATGATTAATTAAAGCCGAATCTCCGGTAAATGGAAAATTCTGATTTCTATAGAACACTAATGTCACTTTTGATTTTTCCGCTTCTTCCTCCTGTCGTTTTTGTTCATCTATGGCGAGGCGCTTTTGCTCTAGTTTTCTTTTTTCCTCTTCAAACCTATCTCTTTCCTCATCTGCTATTCTTTGTTCTTCTTCTTTTTTCTGTTGTAATAATTCAATCTGACGTTGATTCTCTAACTCAGCTTTTCTTTTTTCTTCTGCTTGTTTTTCAGCTCGACGTTTATTTTCTAATTCTAATTTTAGTTCTACCTCAGCATCTTTTTTTTCTTGCGCTTCTTGTTTTTCAAGCTGACTCTCTAATAATTCTATTTCCGCGTCCGTTATAACCTCGCTAAAAGCCACATTACCAACCAAAGGGAATAAGCATAACAAACACAAAATACTTACTTTTGATCTCATATTTAACTTACTTAAGAATACAATTAAGTGACATATCAATTATTTATATGGCTGGCTTCATCTACTTTTCTTCCATGCGTAGCTGTGCCACGTGACGATCTCATTGTCTTCCCATCTTCAGACAGATAGAGATACTCTGTTAAACATACACCACAATCAGGCCAGCTAACGACGACCTCCCGTTTTCTAGCATTTACACATTCCCAAAAACCATTAGAACTAAAGATTAGCCATGTTCCAAATACCGTTTTATCTTGATGAACCAGCCAGGTAATTCCGTTAGGCTCAAGAAACCATTTCCCAACAATATCATTACACGCTTGCAGAAACTTTCTAGCTTCGTTTATACCCATGGTAGCTTTTGTTTCATTTGGGAAAATAACAAGTGCCTTGTCATATTCAGCAATTGCTTTCTCAAATTCATCATTTGCCATATGCGATTCAGCTAACCTGATATATTTATTGAATTGATCATCTTTTTCTTTATCTGCCTTTTTCTTTTGTTCTTCTTCTAAACGTTTACGTTCATTAGCCAGTGTCTGTTGCTTTTCCTGTTCGCGTATTTTTTGTGCTTCTATCTCCTGACGCTGTCTTTCTTCCTCTTTCTTTTTCAACTCCAATTCAAGCTGACGCTTTTTTTTCAATTCCGTTTTACGAATTTCTTCAGCTTTTCTTTTCGCTTCTTCTTCCTGTTGCTCCAGTTGTTGCTCAAGCGCCTCCAGTTCAGCATCTGTCACTGCCTGTACATGCGTCATAAAACCAAATAATAAAATTAAACTAAACAATATAATTGTTTGTTTAATTCTATGTATTGACTTCATTTTAATTGTTCCAGTTTTGCCTTAATGGCTTTCGCTTTATTTAATGCGGCTCTGGCCAATTTTATTTTGTTATCTTTCATTGCTTGTTGTGCTGCTGCCGTCGCATCAGCTGCTTGAGTTTCGAGAAGCGTAATCATCTCGGTTTTGAACTTCATCATCGTTCCATCATCAACTCCGAGAGACTTCGCTTCTTTAAACTTTTCAATAGCCATTCCATAATTACCTTCAATAGCTGCTACTTTGGCAATATTCAATACAACCAAACTTTTATTTGTATCGTTGCTTGTTGATTCAGGTAAATTCAATGTTTTAAGTTGTGCCTTAATTTCTTTAGCTCGTTTTAAGGATTGTCGTGCATTTTTTGTATCCCGTTTTTCCATAGCTTGTCGTGCATTTTCAACGGCTAAAGCCGCTTGCGTTTCAAGCGCAATTCTTAAATGACTTTTTATATCCAATATGGCTTGATCATCAGCATCTAATAAACGTGCTTGCTCAATCAACGTTAACGTTTCCGTTACCTCACCGTTGTCAGCTGCAGATTTTGCTTTTCCTAGTGCAGCAGTAAGTTTCTCAATTTTGATTTTTTCTTCTATAAGATTATTTTTTTGCGTCTCCTTTGCTCTCGTCAACTCATCATTGGTTAACTTAATAAATGCTGCATCAGGAAGAATACTTTCTGCTTCTAACAATATTTTTTCGGCAGTAGAAAAATCACCAACTTTGATCGCTTCGCGCGCTTTAATTGCTAATTGATTGGCAATAGTTTGTATACCTAAACGCGCTTCAGCGTTGTCGGGTTCCAACTCCAGGATTCGCCGATAATTCATCAGTGCTGAATTTCCTCCTGGTTGTTCAGCTTGTGCTGCTTCTAGTAAGGACTCAACCTCTGTGCTCGCTTGCCATTGTCGTTGTTGATTTAGTAATGCATCTTTAAAAAAGTAGGCAGCGCCAAATAACAGTATCAATATTAGAAAAACAAACGTTACTTTTCCTGGCTTTAAACTTCCCGCTCGTTTTGTTTCTTGTCTTTTACGAACTTGCGTACCGGGTTGAGTAACTTGCTGTTCTATCTCACGAGCAACTTGTATAGGATTATCCGGCAATTCAAATTCTTTTTTCCATTCCGACACAGTTTGTGGCCGATCTTCCGGTTTAAACTTCATAGCATGATCAATAGCTGTTAAAAATCTTTCTGAATAATTGTCCTTTGCTATCTCCAAACTGGTCACGATCGTATCCTTTGATATTTGCAGTATAGACTTACTACGATCCACAGCATCCATTGGACTGAGTCCAGTAACCGCCCGATATAGTGTTGCACCTAAACCGTAGATATCGGTAAAAGGCCCTTGTTCATCACTCTTGGAATAGTATTGTTCAAAAGGTGCATAACCCGGAGAAACCAGACTGGTTAAGGTTTTAGTTTCTTCACCCAGTGCCTGACGGGCAGAGCCAAAATCCAATAGCACCGGGCTTTTATCACCCCGAATAAATATATTCGCTGGTTTAATATCACGATGGATGAAGCCAACCTCATGGACTTTTTCTAAACCACCTAAAAGTGGAATGATGATGTTGATAAGTTCGGCTTCGTCCAGTGTTTTTCTTCTAGTCAGAAGTTGTTGCAGGCTCTCGCCATGCTCATATTCCATTACCATGTAAGCTGTATTGTTTTCTTCAAAGACGCTGCGTACACGGACAATGCTAGGGTGTTTAAATTTAGTTAAGGT
>JBFIIJ010000313.1:0-3320 GCA_041601315.1 Gammaproteobacteria bacterium | reverse complement strand
GGTTGTGAATTATTAAATAATTTTGATGTAAATGAATTGAACTGAATAACGTTAAATTGATCGCCGGGCTTAAGTTGTTTTAATGCCAACTGAAGTGCAGCTCTAGCTTGAATGATAGATTGACCACCCATAGAGCCAGAGGTGTCGATAACATAAATAATTTCACGATTTAATGTTTGTGCCTGTTTGGTTTCCGGTGGCACCATCATTATCATGGCATAAGTCTCGCCATTCATTTTTTCTGTGAATAATGCTGCTTTCGGAGCAACGCTTGGTTCTGGTTTCCATGTTAATTCGAAATCACGGTTTGCCAGAGTTGTTTCCTGTTTTAGTGAAATTAGGTATTGATCGGATTTTTTGTTAATTTCAATTGCATGATAAGGACTATCTATTTTTTCTAATGCCAAACCTGCGTCAAGATTAATTTTTATAGATACTTTATTTTTACGTTTACTTCCTGATTCCAAGACAGGTGGTGTGATACGCGCTGCGTCAGGCACTTCATCTGTATTCACTGCCCAGCCTGTGCCAGCAAAACCTTCTATGTTTTGTTTACCCGGTATGTAACGAGGTCCAACAACCATTGGGAAACGTAATGAGAAAACACCATTGTCATAAGTAACAATTTGTTGATATTCAATTTCTACTTTAATGGTTTCATGAGGAGCAATATTCGCTACCGATGTCGTAAATATGTTCGGTCTTTCCTGTTCAGTTAGTGCGGCTTGTTTTCCCTGTTGTTTAGTCTGTGTATATATTTTCTTCGCGGCTTGTTTTTCTTTTATCTGTCCTTCAATAATGCGTTCGCCAATTTTTAAACGTAATTGATCTACGGCTGCATTTTCTGGAAGAGGAAAAACGTAAATACCTTCTTGCCAGTTATCTGTTGTATTACTAAAGCTTTGTGTAACGATGACACGGTTGATCATGCCGGTAACTGTCATGTCTACATCAATATTTAGATGAGCCGCTTTAATATACTGTTTGCCTTGTTTAAAAAGGAGCGAACCTTGTCCGACTTCATTAATATTGTCTATAACGTCCGTTTCATTTGCTGCTGTCTGGAATTGTTCTTCTGCATTGACAGAAAGACTGTTAAATAAAATGAACAATGTAAAAGTAATAATGGACACTGTACTTAACCCTACAGAAGCGAGAAGTAGCTTTGGAGTTGATAACTGTTGTTTAGATTTCATTGTGCTTATGCCTCACGATCAAGTGTTAAGTTAATCGTTACGCGTCTATCAAAGACATAAGCTTCGTTATCTCCTTGTAGTGCTCTTGTTTGTTTTTCTCCGTAAGCATGTGTTTGAAGTCGATTACTTGAGACGCCAGCGTTAATAAATTCTGTGCGAACTTTGTCGATACGTTTTTTACTAAGTACCAGGTTATATTTTTCTGTGCCACGATAATCGGTATGGCCTTCAATCTGAATTTGAATTTGTGGGTAAGGTTTTATTAGTTCAACCAATTGTTGAATTTGCGGACGCACATCGTGACGTATTTCTGCATCATTGGTTTTGTAATAGATAACATATGAAATACCCTTGCTTAATTTTTCCAGCGATTGGATTTCCTGACTATGAACAACATGTTGAAGTTCTTTTTTAAATGCTTCACGGGTATAGGCCATTTCATTTTGTTGATAAGCCAGTTCCATGCTTTTTGCATTTAATTGTTTTTCCAATGCAGTAATAGTATTGTCTGCTTCAGTTTCACGACTACCAAACCAGGTTCCACCGGCAGCACCAATAATTGCGCCAGGAGGGCCAGCTAATAATCCACCAATAATGGCGCCAATTCCAAAGCCGGCGTTTTCTTTTACCGATGAAACATGTTGAATATCATCAGCGTTGGCTATCGATTGAATACCGAGTAAGCTGATGAATAATAATGTCTTTGAAAATTTCATTCTGTGTTCTCCTGTTTTATTTACTGGAGTCTATTAAAGAACAATGAAATGGCAGGGACGGGTTTGGAATAGGGCAATGCGACGATCAAATGTGGCAAAAATAGGGCAATGCATGCCTGGCTATTTTAATTTCTAAATATTCATCTAAAGTATGTAAAACTTAAAGATTCAGGGAGTAAGCCGTTAATGCCGAAACAGATAATCCTGGTAGAGGATGAACCGATACTTTGTGAAAACTATGCAAAAGCAATTCGTGAGCAAGGCTATGAAGTAGTTACTTGTATTAACAAGCAAGATGCGTTGACTAATATAAATAAACGATTACCAGATCTTGCTATTCTGGATATTGGTTTGGGCGATGAAGCTGAAGCGGGATTTGATTTGTGTCGCGAGATTCGTTCGCTATCTAATAGTTTGCCCATCATTTTTCTAACAGCACGCGATTCTGATTTCGACACAATTTCTGGATTACGTCTGGGTGCGGATGATTATCTTAGTAAAGAGACAAGCATGCCACATATCCTTGCTCGTATCGCAGCCTTGTTTCGACGAATACAAGCTTTACAAACAACAAGCGCATCCGAACAAATCAAACACGAACAATTAATGGTCGATGCTCAACGTTTCCAGGTTGAATGGAATGGTGTTACGGTTGACCTAAGTTTAACCGAATTCTGGATGGTACATTCACTTGTAAAAAGAGTAGGTCATGTAAAAAACAGAGAACAACTTATGGGAGATTCAAATATTTATGTTGATGATGGAACAATTACCTCTCACATAAAACGCATACGAAAAAAATTCAAAGAAATCGATAGTTCTTTTGATCATATTGAGACTGTCTACGGTATAGGTTATCGATGGAAAACCTAGTTTAAAACTATATGCGTTCCTCAACAATAAGATTTTCTTTACGTAGTAAATTAATGTTGCTGTCTATTGCAGTGTTGATTATTCCCTATATGGGGTTTGATTATCTTCGACATATGGAGTCTTATTTAAGAGATACCTTGCAAGCCTCTTTAGTTGATACCGCTTATGCTGTTGCGGGAGCTTTAAATGACAAGCCTCGCTTGTTTGACACGAGTTTTAAAGAAGAAAAGGATAATTTGTATGTTCATCGCTTGAATAACACTGTTCAGCTAGATGGTTATACCGATGATTGGGAATCATACATAGATTGGTCGGACACCTATCATTCTGATTCGTCATCAAGCAAAGATAATTTTAAATTAATTATCAGCAAAGATGATCGCTATTATTATGTTTTGATACAGGTTTCAGATGATGAACTTATTTATTCAACTCTGGAGCAATCCGATATTATTAATGGGGATCATTTTGTTTTGATCTATCGTGATCAGTATCAAAGATTACAAAAAGATTACATTGCACCGAGTGGTCCTGG
>JBFIIJ010000312.1:0-3333 GCA_041601315.1 Gammaproteobacteria bacterium | reverse complement strand
TGGCTTATCCTTAATTCTTTCCCATGCAGTCTCATATAAAACAATTCTATGCCCAGATTGTTTTGGTATGCCCTCTAACCTCGTAACCTCAAATAAATCGAATTCACTCTGTTGTCTATTACTCTGCCAGTCAAAGAATAGGCTCACTAAAAAAAGTAAAAGTACACACAATAAACTAAAAGATACCTTTACCCATTTAATTTTATATGGCTTTTTATTTGCAACATAAAACATTAATATTGCAATATAACCAATCAAAAAACTTAGCATGCCCCCTCTACTTTGAGTTAACAGAAAAGCATAAAACAATAACATCATCACTAAATAGGCTAATGGCTTGGTTTTAGTGCCTAGGTTAATAGCAATCAATGGAAACAGTATAAGATTTATTGCAGCGGCAAATGTATTTGGTGTTGTAAAGATTGTATTCGCACGAAAGTTTGCATTAAAAATATAATACTTATTTGTGTAGAATTGAATCACTGCCCAAATTGATAAGGCAATAAACACATAGACAATTAATTTATACGTATGGATTGTTTGACGAAGTGTCAACTGACTAAAAACAATAAACCCAATCGTAAGATACGAAATATAATAAAAATCTTCTGCCGTATAAGCAGAGTCAACATATATCAGATTTAGAATAACAATTGAGCAGTAGCTAACTACAGCAAAACTTAGATAAGACCAATTAAATCTTTCAGGTAATCTGAAACAAAGAAGTAAAAGTAAGCAGGTTAACCCGCCCCAGTAATTAAAATAGCTGGCTAGTATTGACGTGAGTAAGGCAAATAGAAAAGCCGGAAACAACAAAAAAGAGGGCCAATTGGCCCCCTTCATAATGTCACTCAATATTCATTACCCACTACAGAGATTTGAAGAGACCTCAGCGGAGGCAACTTGGGTACCCAGTGTAAATGTGACCGCGCTTCCAGCGCCACAACTACCAGCGTAACTACCAGATGCAGCATCTCCCGACAAGTCAACATCATTAGCGATGGCTGTTAAAGCGGACGGGGTGCCATTATTCTCACCTAATTTTATAACTGCTGCTGACAGAAAAGCACCTATAGCACCTTCAGCGACAGCCAGATTCGCTTGATCAGTCAGATTGGCAAATCGGGGTACCGCCTGAGAGGCTAGAATCCCTAGAATAACAATTACTACAACTAGCTCAATTAATGTAAAACCAGCATTTTGTTTTCTCATTTTAATTTGTTTTCTCATTTTGAATATACTCCTGAAAAAGGACCGCAGTCCTATTAATTTCGCCATAAATCCCGCCAGTCGCAACCTTTGGAGCAATCCTTGAATATGGCTAGATGTAGACACTTCTATGTGTATACGTTCATCCTATCTATATATAAATTATTTAACCGTAATAAAGATAGACTATAATCGATAATATATCTACATTTAGATTAAAAAACAAATAGTTAACATATAAACCTAACCTATTATGTAAGGAATTTTTGAGTATTCATCATCATATACATACCTACCGCTATAATTACAGTTCCAAATATACGTGGATACCTGAGGAAATAGGATTCCGGTAAATCGCGTGAGTTATCGAGGAATTTTAATTTTTCGTCAGTCTCTACCCACTTGTTTGAATTATATTCCAGTTTTTTTAAAGTGCTAGGCCGTATGAATATGACTAGCCCTATTATAAAAGCTAAAATATTACCCATCACTAATATGTAAAATAACGATTCCGTCAGCCACTTACTAAAAGCTGAATCTGTTAATAATAAAATTTTATTTAACAGTATCGTGTGATCCATATAAAAGAACATCATATAGATAAAAATCATTGTAAAAAACATCACCAGAGCCCCAAATAAACGATGATGCCGATAAATCAATCGTTCTTGATAATGCGGTTTATTTAATACATCAAATAATCTATCGGTATTTATCCAACGATTCATTTTAACACTAACGCTTATTGTTTTTTCTGGAAAAAACAGGAGCGACAAGCCTAATAGCACTAACACTACTGCAAGGATAAACAATGAGTTTATTAATACGGCATATACTAGATTAGTCTGTAACATATATTTTCCCGATAATTAAACTAAAATGACCACTCAAATTCGTCTACAGCATTTAATTTAATTGAATTGAGTTTATCTACTGACGGATCAAAGACATCATCATTATCCTGATCAATAAAATTCATCTCCACTTTATAACGAATACGTGGTGGACCATCAAGACCGCTAGTAAAAAATTCCGAGTAATTCAATATATAGAATAATAAATAATCATCCTGATCAAAATACCAATGACCCGGTTCCAAATTTGGATCACTGTCATCAACAACAATACCTCCATAATTAGACGGTGTTATAACAATATTATTTTTGGCTAACAAAACATTTTTTTCTTTTTGATCGTCTATAAAGTCCTCTAATCCAATACTATTTTTCATTAGATCCATTGGATTAATCAATTCTAACTTTTGTAAAGATCCACCATCTCTTTTCATTATAGCTACTGAAGCTTCTAAATGAAGTGCTGAATTAATATTTAGCACTGTTCGATCTATCATAAGCTTTTCAACCTTGCCGAATACCAGATACATGTGATGGCTGAAAAATCCGATCATTACTGATAATAATAATAACGCCATTATCAATTCTGTACGGGTAAGATTCCGATCAATCCATCTGTGAGCCAGATCCATTACTTAACAACTTTAGCTAAATCCCACATTGGCAAGAAGACTCCCAGCGCCAATATCAATACCATAATACCAATAGCAATAATCAATATCGGCTCGATCGACGCACTCAGATTCTTAATATCATAATCAACTTCACGATCATAATATTCTGCGACTTCATGCATCATGTCATCTACTTTACCGGTCTCTTCACCAACAGATAACATCTGCAATACTAGTGGAGGAAACATTTTAGTTAATGCAGCGGTTCTTGTGAGTGACTCACCTCGCTCAATACCGTTCCTCATACCTAGTATCTTGTCACTGATAAATTCATTATCAACCGAACGCGACACTACTGTCATTGCCTGAATCAAAGGCACTCCAGACTTAAGTCCCATAGCAAAAGAACGCGCAAAACGAGATATTGTTGATCGATATAAAATGTTTCCAACCACAGGGATTTTTAATTTATATTGATCCCATTTATAACGACCATTTTCAGTTTGAATATATAGACGAGCAGAAAAAACTGAAATAATAATACCTGTCAGCAACACCGGCCACCATTGCACAAAAAATTCGGATGTGGTCATTAATAGACGTGTTTGCCATGGTAACTCAACTCCAGCCTTGGCAAATAAACCCGCAAAGGCCGG
>JBFIIJ010000311.1:0-3335 GCA_041601315.1 Gammaproteobacteria bacterium | reverse complement strand
TTTAATCTCTTTAATAATCATTATTCAATGTTAGAAGAAGGCGATATTATGGCAATCAATTTTCGCCCTGAAAAAGGTTCCTCAATTCATATGAAAGGTGAACGACTTTTAAATATAAATGATACTGATTTTATAAGAGCGGTCGTTGATGCTTTTATTGGATACGAACCTGTGTCACAAAACCTCAAAGACTCTATTCTAAATACAGAAGAATCATCGACACTTTAATACGCTATGCATTTAACGCTTCCCAACTAAGTATGCTGCGTTTACGAACACTGCCCCAACGATACTCTCCTATTACGCCAGTTGATCTGATAACTCTATGACAGGGAATTAAAAAAGAAACAGGGTTTGCGCCGACGGCTGAACCGACGGCACGTGATGCTTTTGGATTGCCAATCAAATTCGCCAGTTGTCCGTAGGTGGTTAACTTTCCATACGGTACGTTTAGTAATGCTTTCCAGACGTTGATTTGAAAATTGGTGCCTTTAACATAAAGCGATATAGGCAGTTGATTTTTATCATTTGAAAAAATTGAATTGATATAAGGTTTCGTTATTTTTTTCGATACTTTGATAGATGCCGAAGTCCAGCACTGTTCCAGTTCGGCTTTGAATATTGATTCATTATCATCGTCCATAAATGATAATTGGCAGATACCGCGTTCCGTAACCGCTATAAATACTTTTCCAAATTTTGTTTGATGAACGCCATAGCTTATTTTCAAGTCTTCACCACTGCTTTTATATTCGCCTGGCGTGATTGCTTCCAGATTGACAAAGTGATCATGCAAGCGCGCTGTGCTACTTAAACCTAATTCATTACTGGCTTCCATTAAAGACATTGAATCTTTTAATAATGCTTTGGCGTGATTAACGGTTAAGGTTTGTAAAAACCGTTTTGGCGAAATACCTGCCCAACGCGTGAACAGTCTTTGAAAATGATAAGGACTCAGGTTTAGTTGTTCGGCAACGTCATCAAGTGAGGGCTGTTCGTTGACATGCGATGTAATGTAATCAATCGCTTCGGCTATGCGTTCATAATCACTCATGTGCTTATCATTTTATTATCAGTATATTTTTAACATGACCAGAATAGTAGATTCTTTAGTTTTTTACGATCCGAATCTTGCTAATCAATAAATATAGTTTGGCTGTTTTTGCAGGTTGATTGTCATTGATACAAACCTTGCTTTGAATAGTATGAGCGTACAGATTTTCAATACGAGAAAACTAAAATGACTCAATTAAATGTCGGTGTATTTATTTATCCTAAAGTAACCATGCTGGATGCTTATGCACCGCATCAAATATTTTCTTATGTAGAACAATTCAACACCTTTCTTTTTGCCAAATCAAAAAAACCGTTGCTCTCCGATTCCGGCGCAATACTAACAGCGAATTATGATTTCGATGATTGCCCTGCTATTGATATATTAGTGATTGCCGGCGCGGCTGATACACTGGATGTATTAAAAGACGAAGCAACCATAAACTTTATTCGCAAGGCAGGACAAAATGCGAAATACATTACTTCTGTTTGTACCGGTTCCCTATTCCTTGCCGAAGCGGGATTACTTAAAGGTTATAAAGCAGCGACACATTGGGGCTGGAAAGATTGTCTGGCAAGTTATCCTGGAGTCACTGTAGTTGACGAACGTGTCTGTATTGATGGTAATCGCATTACTGGTGGCGGTATTACGGCAGGACTTGATTTCGCTTTTAGCTTAATCAGCGAAGTGGTTAATGAAGATGTTGCACAAGCAATGCAACTCATCTTTCAGTATTCTCCTGAACCACCTTTTTCAGCCGGCCTTCCAGAAACAACACCTGCACACATTTTAGAAATCGTAAATCCTATTGTCGCTCAACTAAAATCAAACGGTATTGTTGAATATTGTCAGGACAATGTGAACAGACAGGAGAGCGTTACTGCATAAAACCTAGAAACGCGTTCTGTATTCCTGAGGAGTCACACAAAGCTCCCTTTGGAATGCACGTCGCATTTGTTCTTCACTTTTAAAGCCACATTGATCGGCAACTAACTTTAATGCCGATATTTTATCTTCCAATAACATTCGCGCGTGACGAAGACGTAAACGTTCAATAAATTTAGCCGGCGTTTCGCCTAATTCTTTTTTAAACTGTCGCGTAAAATTTCGAGGACTCATGCTTGCTTGATCAGCTAATTTTTCTATCGAAAGATCTTTTGAAAGATTATGAATAATCCAATCAATGAGTTCATTAAAATGACTATTGGATTGCGACAATATAAATTCGCTAAACTGATTTTGTCCGCCCGGCCTTTTATAAAAAAGCACCAGCTTTCGTGCAACACTCATTGCGATTTCTTTGCCCACATCTTCCTCAATCAAGGCCAGTGAGAGATCCATTCCCGCCGTAATCCCTGCCGAAGTATAGGTATTGCCGTCTTTGATATAAATGGCGTTTGATACGACTTCCAACTTTGGGTAAGTCTTTTGTAAAAGTGGACAAAATCCCCAATGCGTTGTAACTCGTTTTCCATCAAGCAATCCCAGTTTTGCTAAAAAGAATGTGCCAGTACAAATGGAGACTAAACGTCTCACTTTTTTAGATTGCTGTTTTATCCAGTCTAATAATTCCGGATCATCTAAAGCCTGTTCAATTTTTTCTGAGCCCGTAATAATCAATGTATCTAATGGCAGAGGACAATCCTTGAATTGATAATCTGGCACTAACTTCATACCAGATGACATTGTTACTGGTTTTAGTGTTTTTGAGATCAGGAAGACTTCGTAAGTTTTTGTTGATTGATACTGTTGTTGAATACCTAAAGCCGAAGAGAACACTTCATGTGGGCCGGTAACATCTAATACTTGAGCTTCGGGATAGATTAATACTCCGATTCTGAGTTTTTCTGAACGCTTAGCCATTTTTCATTTCCATAGAAGTAGACTAGCAATATTGACCTATGTCTACAATGACATAGTTACTGCAAAAAAGGACAGGCACTTATCGTGAGCGTTCTGTTGTACCCGTTGCCCGATCCGTATTTTGTTTCTGCATTCGTTGTTGTTTGAACTTGCGACGTTCTTCCTGAGACATATTTTGCATACGTTCCCTGAATGCCTTACGTTCTTCATCGGACATGTTTTGCATGCGCTCTTTGAAGGCTTTACGTTGTTCCGGCGAAGCATCATTCTTACGCTCCTTCATCTTTTCGCGTTTCTCTTTCATTTTTTCACGAAAGGCTTTTTTGTCTTCATCAGACATATTTTGAAACCGCTTACGTAATTCCTTACGTTTTTCTTCAGGTTGATTATTAAACCACTCCTGACGTTTTCTAATATT
>JBFIIJ010000310.1:0-3338 GCA_041601315.1 Gammaproteobacteria bacterium | reverse complement strand
GACGACAACGTTTACCGATAACAACACCTAGCTCACCTTCGTAGTCCAGTTTTTCAGAAACTTTTGGTCTGTGTATCGCATCATTCGGTCCAATAACACAACTATTTTGTTTATTAAATAAGGTCGGATACTCGGGTTGTTCAAGACCGGTTTCTTTAATGTGATCGGCATAATTTAGAGCTACACCAAAAAATTTTTCAGGTTTGCTTATAGGTGCAGTCAACTGAATGTCTGCTATATCGTATTGCATGTTTTCCGAAAATTTAGTCGATTCTATTTTATCGGGTGACGCCATTAAAGCTTTCAGAAAATTGATCATTCCCTGTTGCCCATGATATTCGGCGCCTAAATCGAAAATTTTGGAGTCTTTTATGATGCCTACGTGAAGAGTTTTATTTTGAATAAATGTAGCTAATTTCATGATCTTATTATACAAGCTTAATTAAAGTTATTAAAAGTATTTGCCGTTATTAATATATTTAGGAGGGTAAATTGAAACATCGGTTAAATATATTATGCTAATCTTGAAATGCATACAGGATATCATGGGGACAAATAGGAAGCCGCAGTACTTCTTAATAACAATAATAAGCGGTGATTAAAATTGTATTCGTTAATATTAATTGCTCTAAAAATAATAATAATATTCAACCTTTCTGCTTTAAGCGTGAGCAGAACAGCCTCTTGTGTCCTGAAATAAATTACTTTGAAACTAAATAAATGTCTTCGAATCAATTAATTTCTGACCTAAAAAAAGTTTATGGCATAGACACTGCGCTTGCTGATTCTTTATCAGTTGGACTTTTTTATGCGGATATTAATGGAAAGTGTCTTTATGTTAATAGTAAATGGATAGAAATTTCAGGCCTGGAATTTAACGAAGCATTAGGTAATGGTTGGTTAAATGGAATTCATTCGGATGATCGTGAAGAGGTTATTTCAGAATGGAACAAATCAATTAGAAATGATCAGAAATTTGCTTCTGAATATCGTTTTCAAAGAGATGACAAAAATATTATATGGGTTTTATGCCAGGCTAATAAATACAAAGATAAAAATGGCGAAGTTTCAGGATATGTAGGAACAATTACAGATATTACCGAACGTAAGAATTCAGAAACATCATTGTATCTGCTGGCAAAAGGCTTTTCTGTTACTAATAGTTCCGAGTTTTTCCATTCATTTTCTATGCATCTTTCAGAAGTGCTGGATGTTGATTATGTCGTCGTTAGTGAAATTGTTGATGATTCTTGTGACTTAGTTAAATCAGTCGTTGTTAATTATCGAGGTGAGATTCTAGATCCAATCGAATATTCCTTAAAAGGTACACCTTGTGAAACTGTAATGGGCAAAAGTATAAAAGGATATGAATGCAATATACAAAAGAAATTTCCCGAGTTTGCGTTATTAAAAGTGCTAGGTGTAGAAGGTTATGTTGGTACGCCTTTGTTTAATTCTTCAAATAAACCTATAGGAATTATCGCAGTACTAAATTCAAAGCCAATTAAAAATATTAAATCTATTGAAAACGTATTACAGATATATGCTGTTCGTGCATCAGCGGAATTAGAACGAAAACAAAAAGAACAATTACTTCATGATTTGAATAAAGAACTTGAGTTTAAACAATTTACTGTTGATCGTATTTCTGAATGTATATTTTGGACAGATATAAATGCAAAAATTAATGATGTAAACGAGGCAGCTTGTCAATCACTTGGCTATACACGTGAAGAATTATTGATGTTAAGTATACCTGATATTGATCCACAGGTTTCATTTGAAGGATGGAAAAAGCATTGGAAAAAAACTAAAGCACATAAAGGATTGAAAATTTTTGAATCAATACATAAAACAAAAGAAGGGCATATCTTTCCTATTGAAATAAATGTTAATCATATTGAGTTTGGAGGCTATGAGTATCATTGCAGTATTGTTAGAAATATCTCTGAAAGAAAGGCAAGCGATAAAGAAAGAGAGACTAATTTATCTTTGCAAAAAGCGATATTTGAGGCAACAGCAGATGGGATTATGGTAACTAATAAAGATCAATATATTGCAACTTACAATCAAAACTTCGTAAAGATATGGGGTCTTCTTGATAAGGATATAAAAGGTAAAAACGATGATTATGTAATTCAGCTTGTTACCAATCAGTTAAAAGACTCTGATGCTTTTGTAAATAGAATTATAGATATTTATAAAAAACCACAGGAAGACACATTTGATATTCTCGAGTTAAATGATGGTCGTATTTTAGAACGTGTTTCCCGTCCACAATATCTTGATGGAGAAATAGTAGGTCGTGTCTGGAATTTTAGTGATATTACAGAAAAGCATCGGCTTTCCGAGCAACTTTCGTATCAAGCTAATCATGATCCATTAACAGGTCTGGTTAATCGTAGAGAGTTTGAAAAACGATTGGTTCGGGTTCTTTCATCGCGGGATGAAAAATCAGAGCATGCTATGTGTTATATGGATTTAGATAATTTTAAACAGATAAATGATGTTTGCGGTCATATTGCAGGTGATTATTTGCTCAAACAAATAGCAGATTTATTTCAACAAAATACACGTGCTCGAGATACGCTAGCGCGGCTTGGTGGAGATGAATTTGGTTTGATTATGGAGCATTGCAGTGTTGAAAGAGCAAAAAAGATTGCTGCTAATTTTATTTCTTTAATAAATGATAGTAATTTTAAATGGGAAGATAGATCCTTTGATATTGGAGTCAGTATCGGCATCGTCAAAATTGATAACTCTTCAAACGGTATGCTTGATACAATGAAAAATGCAGATGTTGCGTGTTACGCGGCAAAAAAATCAGGACGTAACTGTATACATGTTAGCAATGCATAGTATTTATACTGAGCGGACAATTCACATCTAATTAAGTAGCATTATAACTATTTATCGCTAATGCAATAACAACATAAATAGAATGGCTTTTCTTTTTAGTGTTTTCAGGTGCGTCTTAGGGTTAAATAAAATAGAATATGTCTTTTCTATTTGTTGCGTGTCATTTTAAATGATTCAAAGATTTCAAGACGGTGACATCCAAAAAGGACTACTTGTCTTTGCGCCATTTTATCTGAGCGCAAGTTCATACCTTGTCGGCTTTAAAATAGGAATAATCACGTTTGTTTTTATTCTGCTACTAGGTTCTATCGTTTATTTTTCGAGAAAGCTGTTTATGTTGCAACAACAGCAATTGATATTTGTCGTTGTTCTTGGTATTTCCTTTATGTTAATAATGAGAATGCTACTTGGTGCCGAAGCTTATTTGCTAGCTGATAAAATAGGTTTGTTTTTGCCTTTGTTGCTGATGAATAGCCTGG
>JBFIIJ010000309.1:0-3340 GCA_041601315.1 Gammaproteobacteria bacterium | reverse complement strand
GAAAATGATGATGCAAATACGGACGCAGTATTTTACTCGCGTACTTTTTCTGAAGGTGCAGTAGGATGTTCAGATGATGCAAATGAAGCCAATGTATTATGTGAATTCGATGATATAGTTATGTGGATATCGTCTAATATTCTTATGAATAGAATGGTTAAAGCAGAAAAACTGCCTTAATTAAACTCATTATTGTTTTCTGAGCAAAGTTCGAAGCAAACTCTCCCTTGCTGGTTGTTAATTAATTTTAATTCATATCCAAATTTTGCAGCGTGTTTACTTGCCTGATATAAGCCGATTCCCAAACCATTATCAGAACTAATAACATTTGATAGTAACTCTTTAGATTTTTTGTCCGGAATCATGCTGCCTGAATCACAAACAGTGACGCTTATTATGCTTTCATTGCAGATAAGCGTTAATGTTATTTCAATATCTGGCTCATTCATTTGTTTGGCTTGAGTGTTTTCTAGTAAATTGTCAATGACACTATCAAATAAATCGACGGGGATAGTTGGGTCGCCGTGAATTTCCTGTTGGAATATTATCCTATTGTGTGAGTTTCGTTTTTGAAGATCTGCCCACCAGTCTTTAAGATAAATTTCTTCAGTATCCTGTTGTTGAGGTGTTTGTAATTTATCCAATGCCAGTTGTAAGCGTTGAGTCAGATTCGGCAATTGTTTTTTTAATACTTTTTGCGATACTTCAAGACTAGAGCCACTAGAGTCATGAGTAATAATGCTTGTTATAGCTTGTAATGATTGTAGCAAGTTTTTGATGTCATGAGTTATGCGAGCGCCTGTTTCGTAAATTGCTTTCAGGTGAGTTTGTTGAGTAAGAGTCTTTTCTCTGATTTTCGCGACATAAAAATTTTCAACTAACTGCACTAATAAATTGCAATGAACTTGCAGAGCACCACCCATTCTGTTGTTTGTGTAAATATCGATAGTCAGGTTGTTAGTTACAAACTGTGTGTTATGTCTGGAAGTTTCGCCAATCTCCCCTTTTGAATCAATGCTAGCCCAACGAATTCCATTAACCCATGATAATGTTAATAATTCGTTAATGGCAATATTTAGAAATTCTTCCGGTTCATTTTGTTGTTGAGAAAAGCGGGATAATTCAGTTAGCCATTGTTCGAGAGGGGTTCCTATATTGAGCATATAGCTAGACCATAATTGAGTAACGCCACTAAAACGAGACTGTGAGGTTACTAACCAACTTATACAAATAATAAATCCGCCGATTGCTATTGAAGTTTGTGTTAAAGCCGTAAAATAAGATGTTTCATTGATAAACATAGTTAACAAACTACCTAAAGCCACCAGACTGGTTAGCATAGAGGTTGTTATTGAATGTATAAAATCTACCATTTGAACAGGATGTTGAGATTTACTGCCTGAGAAAACTAGCATTAATATAGGTAAAACAGGAAGGAACAGGTTAAAGAGATGTTCGTTTTCAATCTTAACGTTTGCCAGATCAGGTACACAGGCAAAGAGTAATTCCAACACAAGAAAACCCAGCGCAGTGACATAGATAAACCTTTCATTGTTGTCCAAAGTAACTCGGCCACCGATAAAACCAATTAATAAAATCAACCATGCAAAGAGCAACCAAAGGTTTAACCAGATAGTTAAAGCAAGAGTAAAAACAATAAAGAGTATCGTGTTTTCAATGCTTAGTTTTTCATCACCACGCCATACGGGTTGCCATAATAGAAAAAGCCCAAGGTGACTCAACATAAAGGAACGGGATACGATACTGCCAAAATCCACCCAGATAGACAGATGTAGCATTTCCAGCATCATGACGAGAACAATTAGCTCTCTTTTTTGAGATAATTTATTTATAAATGTGGTCATAAATAAGCTTAAGATGATACTCTTTTTGTTATTTTAACTGAGATTCGACTTATCAGTCTTAATTTTTAAAATTCAATCTTAAATACTATGAATCATAATCTATTACTGACAATAGCCAAGTATTCAATTTGGGAAGCCATTCGAGATAAGTTTCTTATTTTTATATTTATCGGTGTCGTTGCCCTTTTCTGTGCGTCGTTGTTTATTGGTGAGCTTGCCATTACTGAGGGCATTCAAATGCAATCAGCAATGCTTGCTTCGAGTTTGCGTTTATTCTCCGTCTTTACAATGGGTTTGTTTGTCATTACCAGTATGGTTCGGGAGTTTAACGATAAAGGTTTTGAGTTAGTTCTTTCTCATCCCGTGCCGCGATCATCCTATTACTTCGGTAAATTCGCCGGTTTTTCTGTAGTTGCTTTCCTTATAGCAGCTATGAGTGTTCTTTGTTTATGTGTATTTGTGCCTATGGAATTTGTATTGATGTGGTCTTTTTCACTATTTTGCGAACTATTGATTATTATATCGCTAAGTCTGTTAGCGTTATTTTCGTTTAATAGTATTACCATTTCATTTAGCGTGGTTATGGCCTTTTACATACTGTCTCGATCTATAGAAGCTATTCAATTAATTAGTGATTCACCTATTCTTCCTCTAGGGTCGATGAGTCATAAGTTTATGAATGGATTACTGGATATGATTGCTTATATCATTCCTGATCTTAATAAATTCACCCAAACGGATTGGCTTGTTTACGTATCTGATTTTAATGCGGACATATTTCTGGTTGTGGGCCAGACTTTAATTTACATTGTTCTTTTATCGTCAGTTGCTTTGTTTGATTTGTATAGAAAGGAATTATAAAAAACGCAAAGAAATGAAGCTTTTTGTAAAACAAACCAGAGATATTTCATTCGTCCCTAAAAGTGTTGGGCTGACTTTATTAATTAGTTTGCTTTTGCAATGCTTTTGGCATTTTTCATATATAAAGTTGGAAGCAAAACGTTCTGATTTACAGTCGCCACCGCAATTTTCACTGATAAAATTAATAAGCCTTGATGACACTATAACAGCGTCAAAATTGATCATGCTTTGGTTGCAAGCGTTTGATAATCAGCCTGGCGTGAGTATTCCGCTAAAAGAACTGAATTACGACAAAGTAATTGAATGGATGGACTTAATAATAGCGCTGGATAATAAAACTCAATACCCGTTGTTAGCCGCCATTAGATTTTATGCTGAAGTACATGATGTAGAAAAACAAAGAAAAATGATTCACTATGTTAGTGAGAAGTTTTTGGAAAAACCAAATGAACGATGGTCAATTATGACACATGCAGTTTATATCGCTAAACATCGAATTAAGGACATGCGGTTAGCATTAGAGTGCGCACAACTCATTCGTCAATATGCTAAAGGTGACAATGTTCCTCATTGGGCTAAACAAATGGAAATCTTTGTTTTGGAAAATATGGGCG
>JBFIIJ010000308.1:0-3366 GCA_041601315.1 Gammaproteobacteria bacterium | reverse complement strand
TTACGAGGCCTTGCGCTAAAAGAAATTTATCCACGTATGTGGACCAGAGTTATGTTTAAGGAATTCAATGCAGCATTATGGAATGGTATTGCGGTTGCCTTTACTACTGCTGTCGCAGTTTATTTTTGGAGTGACTCCAACGGACTTACCGTAATTATTTTTATATCAATGATATTGTCTATGGTGATTGCTGGAGTCGCCGGTGCTGTAATCCCGATGATGTTAACTGTCTCCGGACAAGACCCAGCTCAATCATCAACGATATTTCTCACTACTATTACAGATATCGCCGGATTTTTTAGTTTTCTAGGTATAGCAACATTATTTATCACAATGCTTTAAAAGGAAGGAATTAAATTACACACCACTTCAATTAAGAAGTGGTGCATCATTAAGATTTAACTATTTGATGTTGTAATAGAGATCAATCTTCTCTAGCCACTCGGATACCAATAAATTCATAACTTGAATTTGATTTGTATTTATCTCGAGATGATGTTCTTAGAGATTGTTCCGGGCTTATAAATGCGCCACCCCGAACAACGCGTTGTGTGCAATCACCACCTTCCCAGATACTTTCATCAGAAGGAGCGCCTTTGTAGTTCTCATGCCAACAGTCATGCACCCATTCAGAAACGTTGCCTGACGTATCATATAGACCAAAGGGGTTTGGTTCGAAGCTGCCCACTTTCATAGGTATATTAGTATTCAATTCCTGATTACAGCCTAAGAAACAATGAGCTTTGTTCGCTTCCATATTGTAGCCCCACCAGAATGGCGTTTTATTACCGCCTGAAGCAGCATATTCCCACTCAGTTTCACTTAAGAGTCTGTATTTTTCGCCGGTTTCTCGTGATAGCCATTTTGTATAGTTATAGGCATCATCCCATGAAACTAAAAATACCGGAAAAGTCTCAGCGTCCAGGCCTTTTGATTTTGGCATCTTTGCATTTTCAGCTGAGGCATATTTACTGTATTCAGCAAATGTAATTTCTTTTGCACTGACAGCAAATTTTCTTATTGAGACAGTGTGTTTAGGGCTTTCTTCTGATTGTTTGTTGCTACCCATTGTGAATTCACCAGCAGGTAACCAAACCATAAGAGGTCCTTTACCACCTGACTTTAAACTATCCTGAAATATAGTTTCAGATGCTGTTTCTGTTTTCCCAGGTTTTGCTTCTTTAGCCGTTTCAGTTTTAGCGGCAACTGCTTCAGTTGCTTCTTCTGCAGTTTCCTCGACGGGCTCCGCTTCGCTTGCTTCTTCTACAGGCTCCGCTTCAACTTCCATCTCTACTTCGGCAACGAGTTCTTCAGTTTCTTGTGCGGGTTGTTTATCACCACCCATAGTAAAAAATACGCCAGCACCAACAATTAATACAATTGCCGCGGCAATACCAATAAATAAACCTGTTTTACTTTTCGGTTCGTCAAAAGTTTCTTCGTCAACGGAGCTTTGAATAGCTTCTGCTAATGATTCATCGACTGTAACAGGTTCTGCTGTTGCATTTTCCGCAGCTATATCACCGAGATTTAATTCTGATGTAGCTTCTAAAACATCTTCGGTAACGGGTTCTTCTTCAGCAACAGGAGCGACTGCAGAGTCTTTAACATTAACAACGACAGCAGTGGTATTATCCTGACGCGGCATATTAGCTTCTTCAACAGCTTGCATAAGCGCGTCAGCACATTCTTTAGGAGATTCAGACCAATCAGAATATTGAATGATTTTTCCTGAACTTAAAGTATCTAAACCATCACTACATAAAAGAACTTTATCACCAGCTTCTAATACTAGTGGTTCAGACGGCACATCAATTTCATTAATATCTTCACCAGTGACCGCACTCATCAGCATATTGCGAGAAAGGCCTGGTTCTGCTTCTACCGGTGTTCCGTCAGCTTCCATTCTATCGAGGAAGCCACCATAACTGTGATCTGCGTTCTTTTTGATGAGTTCTCTATTTCTAACAAGATAACAGTGACTATCACCAACACTGGCCCACCACATTTTTCCGTCTTCAAGGATGGCAGCAACCATAGTACAACCCATACCTGAAAGTGCGGGTGTTTCTGAAACGGTTTCTTTTATTGAATTATTTGCTTTAACAACAGCTTGTTCGAGAACTTCAGCAATATTATCTGCTGGGTAATTTGAAGAAACGTGCTTATTGAAGGCTTGAACAGCCATATTACTAGCTACATTTCCTGCAGCATGACCGCCCATTCCATCTGCTATGACAACGAGCGCGCTCGGTTTACCATTAGCATCGGTGAGATTAGTGATAAGAAACGCATCTTCTTGATAGTCTCTTGCACCATCAATCTGTGACCCAGCTAGTTCAAATTCGAGTGCCATACGTTAAGAATTCTCCATTCGAAAAAATCGATATTAGTATTGTAAGTTATTGATATTATTTATTATTAATTAGTACTTAACGTAGAAAATACTGTTTGGATAATATTAATATATTATGTTCCATTATCCTACCAGTCCATTAATAAATTACAAAGAAATACTTTATTAAAATCAATAAATTAGATCAGTTAATATAAAGTAATTAATGTTCTTGTTATTTTCATAGTGAATACAAAAGATAAAAATTTAACTCAAATTGATGAATTCCGTGTTCAACTCACTAAAACACGCGCCTCTGAGCGCTATAAGCTCACTCGGCAATATGAAAAGTTACGAAAAAAAACAGAGTTTAATCAATCCGACTGGAATGTATTAAAAAGTAAAATTGATCGGTCGGTTCAAAATAAATTAGATAGACAAGCAAATTTACCTGTTGGTCATTTCGATGATGATTTACCAATTAATCAACATAGGGAAGTCATTGCCAGTGCGATTAACAATAATCAGATCGTCATTATTTGTGGTGAAACCGGTTCAGGTAAAACAACACAGTTGCCAAAACTCTGTCTCACTTTAGGTCGCGGTATAGATGGATATATTGGGCATACACAACCCAGACGTATTGCTGCGAAAACTGTAGCCAAACGTATTGCCGATGAACTTCAATCTGAATTAGGCACGCATGTCGGTTATAAAATACGTCATCAGGATGTCAGTAATAAAAATTCCTATATCAAATTAATGACAGACGGTATTTTATTGGCCGAACTTCAACAAGACCGATATTTGAATCAGTATGACACGTTGATTATTGATGAAGCACATGAGCGCAGTCTTAATATTGATTTTATTCTGGGGTATTTAAAACAACTCTTACCCAAACGACCTGATCTAAAAGTTATTATTACTTCAGCAACCATTGATGTTGAACGTTTTTCTGAACATTTTAACAATGCGCCGGTTATTGAAGTGTCAGGACGAAGTTACCCCGTTGATGTGTTGTATCGCCC
>JBFIIJ010000307.1:0-3380 GCA_041601315.1 Gammaproteobacteria bacterium | reverse complement strand
TGTTAATAGTTCAATACATAGACTAGCTATATTATTATGAATTATCACTGATTGCCTATCTCTGAATACATTAACATGCAAAATATGTTCAAATTTTATCTTTTTCTTGTTTTTCGAGAGTTAATTTTTCGATTAAGGCTTCGATTTCATCACCTTTTTTAGTATTTCCGCCGAGAAAACCGGGTGCCTCATGATAGAAATCCATTAAGTCGTCAAGAATTTCCAGGTTATTTGGGTCTAATTCATTCGATTTTTCAAGATGTACTAACGTTTTCTTAGCGTAATCCATTGCTTTGAACCAATTGACATTTTCTGCTTCTCGCCCATAACTAACAGCCAAAATATGGTGATATTTAGCGACTTCTGGCTTTTCAGTTACGGCAATTTCAAGCTGTTCTATTGCCGCTTGATAATTTTTGTTTTCGTAATGTGTCAGACCGGAAAGATAAAGGTTTTCAGCATCAATCACATTTTCGTCATTTGCTAAAGCTATACCACTCATCAGGTATAAATAGAGTAGGCTAAAAATCACATTAAATAAGATTATGTTTATTTTTTTTATCATCTAGTTCTTTTAGAGCCTTATTTATAAAGTTTGTTCTAAATTTAACGCCAATATTCTTGATTGCAGAAAAGATAGTAAGCAGAAAGGATGAATTCAGTTAAAAGAACATCCTTCTTTCAAGAATTTGAAAGAAGGATGTTAGTTACTTTTAATACTATTTGATTTCAATGAGTTCTACATCGAATAGTAAGGTTGAGTAGGGGCCTATTGAGCCGCCAGCACCGCGTTCTCCGTAAGCAAGATCTGAAGGAACAACTAATTGCCATTTTGATCCAACCGGCATCAATTGTAATGCTTCTTGCCAACCTTTTATGACTTGATTAACCCCAAGCGTAGCAGGTTCTCCGCGTGAATATGAACTGTCAAATTCAGTGCCATTAATTAATGTTCCGCGATAATGCACAACGACTTGACTATCCGCTGCAGGTTTTTTCCCTTCACCAGCAGTAATGATTTTATATTGCAGGCCACTCTCTAAAGTAGTGACACCATCTTTCGTTTTATTTTCTGCCAAGTACTTTTCGCCATCAACTTTATTAGAGATAGTTTGTTTGGAGCGTTCTTCTTGCTCTTTTTTCTGGTAGTCAGACAAAATTTGTTGCATCTCTTCTTTGTCCAGTTTTAATTCGCTTTTATTTAAAACATCTTCGACCGCTTGTAAAAAAGCAGGTGTATCGAGACCCATATTTTGTCGAGAAACGCTTTGGCCGAAAAAAATACCCATTGAATAACTTAGTTTTTCTATATCGGTTTCTATTTTTGCAGCGTTCGCGCTCATAAAAATAAAACTTAAAGTTATTACGAGAGCGGATTTTAATATATTCATAAGAGCCTCATTATCGTTACAGTTATAGTTTGGAAGGAAATGATTCATGATCCCACAAAAGTGAGACTTCGCCAAGTTGCTATTAGTTCTATTTTTTTATTACTTATGAAACATAAGTTGATAAAGATTTAATAGTATCATCCAGAAACTGAATATTATTTTTGTCTTTAGGAACAGCAGCCGAAAGTAACTGACGATATTTGCGAGCACCGGGTTGACCTTGATAGAGACCAATTATATGACGTGTTAAATTTTTAATACGCTCACCTTGCGATATTTGTTCTTCAACATAATTTCTATACTTGTTCAATATAGTTTCACGCGTCAATGCCGGTTCTATATTTTCGAAAAGAACATTATCTGCTTCTGCTAACATGAAAGGATTTTGATATGCAGCTCTGCCAACCATGACTCCATCAACATGATTAAGCTGTGACTTGATTTGTTCCAATTCGGTAAAACCACCATTAATCGTTATATTCAGTTTAGGAAAGTCTTGCTTTATTTTATACACACGCTCGTAATTTAAAGGCGGTATTTCTCTATTTTCTTTCGGACTTAATCCGCTCAATATTGCCTTTCTTGCATGGATAATAAAAGTGTCACAGCCTGCAGTATTAGTTGTTTCTATAAAATTATATAAAAAATCATAAGAATCAAAGTCATCAATGCCAATTCTTGTTTTTATCGTGACTGGAATTTTCACATTACTTTGTATCTTGTTGATACAATCAGCAACAAGGTTTTTGTTTGACATTAAACATGCGCCGAATTGACCGTTTTGCACGCGGTCACTTGGACAGCCAATGTTTAAATTAACTTCATCGTAACCCTCGCTTTCAGCAATCTTTGAACATATGGCTAAGTCATCTGGGTTGCTGCCGCCTAATTGAATAGCAATTGGATGTTCAACCTCATTATAAGAAAGAAAACGTTGACGGTTGCCATGAATGAGTGCCCCGGTCGTGATCATCTCAGTATAAAGTACAGCATGCATGGATAATAAGCGCATGAAATAGCGGAAGTGCTTGTCGGTATGATCCATCATAGGCGCAATGGAAAGCCGTCTGTCTATATTACTCAATGATACAAACCTTTTTTAATGATTTACTTGATTCTTTAGCAAAAAATATAGTTGTAAAATTTCATGACGTTATATTTTTTCTATAAAGCTTTACCGACTATATCCCGATTGTTATTCATCAGTCGGGAGATTGTTTGTTTCCTGGTGTCTTAACAATATTCAATCTATTTAAAGTTTTGTTGTTTTGATAAATAGATGCCATGATGGGGTGCATTTTGTTTTTGCGTATCACGGATATACTTTCTTTTGCTACTTCAATAAAATATTTCGCATCAGATTCATCAAGCATAAAATCTTTATTAAGTTTTACTGTTATGAAATTTTCGTCTATATCAGTGTAAAAGCCCAATTGTTTGATCCAGTCCAAGGCTCCATGCTCAGCACAAATAGATAAATTTGATGTTTCTGTTACTTTATCAAGGACTGATTCATAAATTTCATTGTTTCTTGGGTCAATAATTTTTTTTAATAAATCAACTATTGGATTTTCATCAAAGTTTTCATTAGCCACATTACTAGTAATTATTTTTATATTACTTTCATCTTCGAACAATTCAATTAAAGCTTTGTTATAAGAGACGATCATAAGAAAAGTGCTGATTATCTTTTGCTTAGTTGTATGGCTCAAAACTTCTTTTAGTTTTAATTTTTGTTTTAATAAGCCATCATGATGCCATTTTAGTAAACATGCTTTCCCCGCTTCTTCAATAGCTAATATTGCGATTGAACATGATGATTGATGTCTTTTGTTATTTTTTAAGACAATAGCATCTTCAAGTAAACGTTTCGCATTTGATTCAATTTCAGTAATGGTTTCTTCAAATCTTGAGTCTTTCATACCGAATATATCCCGATTATTAAATCAACTTCAATGTCCGCTTTTAAAAGATTTGGTTAGAGTGGTA
>JBFIIJ010000306.1:0-3401 GCA_041601315.1 Gammaproteobacteria bacterium | reverse complement strand
TAGTTTGCCTATGCGCTGACGCTCCAGATACTGTCTTTTTTTCTCCGACATGCCCTGGCTTTTTTTAGGTTTGCTAACGTCCTCTTCTTGCTCCGTTCCTTCAAATTCTTCATCGGGATAATCATCGTCATTAATGTCTTCTTGTGAAGGCTCTATATAAATTCCACGACTGACATAACCCGTGCCATCACAACATTCATAACCATATTTAAAACTTTTTATCTTTCCCTTCCAACGAACCCGGTCTTCTGCATCTGCAGCAGGGTCAACATTAACAACTATCGTTGCATTTCCTTCTTTTATTGGCGTCCAGCTTTTACCTGCAGCTGCTGCCTCTGCTTGTGCACAATCGCATTCTGAATTAACAGTAATGACAACCTGACTTCTTGATTTATCCCATAGAGCAGAGATTTTGGTTTCACAGCCCGCTAAATTCTTATATGTAACTGGTGAAATAATTTCATTATTCTTAAATTGATCTTTTGACTCCTCCCATAATTCCCGGGCTGCATCTAAAACCTCTTTATTAGATGCATAAATATCAAGTAATGCCTCTGTCACATCTTCAACATTAAGGGCTTCACTAATTTCAGCATTTACACCAAGTTTTATTAATTGATTTGAAGCTACATATGCTACACCCTTACTTATAGATTTCTTTATAAACAGCGCAGTTGTATCCCGTATATAGTTTTCAAAAAAATCCCGCCAATCTTTTGATTCTATAAGTGCATTCGCTGCTACTGTTGCATAATCTATTTTTGAGATAATCCCGCCAGCATCAGCCATAAAGCCTAAGGTACGCGCAGACTTCATGAGGGGATCAAATAAAGAAACATTTGCGACTCGCTCTCCATATAAATTATTAATCGCCTGAATGGTCCAATCAATTAATGTTCCTTCACAATATTCGTACTTATCAGCATAACTTTGAGAAAAATCATCCCCGATACTATCGAGCATCAAATAAAAATCATTTGAGGCTTCTTCTGCCGAAGATGAGGGAGTTATGACTAATAAAAAAGACAGAACAAAAAACAAACGCGCAAAAAATGTAACCGGCCATGAGGCTACTTTTATTTTACGAGGCATCATCGCTTAAATTCCTGGACAGGTTATCTTTAGAATTCGACCAGTTCTACACGACGATTTAATGCACGACCTTGTTCAGTACGATTTGTTGCAACAGGGCCGAAAAAACCCATGCCAACGGCACCCAGTCGATCAATATTGATCCCATAGGTATTCACCAGTTCATCCCTGACTGCCTGTGCACGTTTGTGTGAGAGATCCATATTGTATTGCACTTCACCTTTATTATCAGTATGACCAACTACAAAGACGTTGAGATCAGGTTTCTCCTTTAACAGTTTTGCAATTTCATCGATGGAGGCTTTTGATTCCGGTTTGATATCGGCTTTAGCCGTATCAAAATAAATCCCATAAATAGCAACATGACCAGTAGTGGTGATATCTTTAGCCATTGCTTCAGCATCAACCTTAACCATAGCCGTATCCATAGGTTTCATCTCAACAATATCCATATGCACATACGTGCCGGTAAGTGAATTCATAAATGTATGTTCTGATACATAAATAAAGGCGTAAATATCCCCTTCATCTAGCTTGAGCTTAGCTGCTATATATCTTTGATCATTCACATTGGTAGCATACACATCGCGCACCCAACCACTTTCTTTCCATACTGGTTGCGCCATCATGAAAAACGCCTGACCACAGATTTCTTTTTTACATTCAAATAGCACCTCAAAATTATTATTCTTGAGTTCCGTTTCATAATTTCGAAATACTTCTAATGATGAGCGGCCATTTGGAGCTCGATAGAGTATGCGAGACACTTTGCCTTCATAGTCTTCTGTCTTTTCCCATTTGACCTCATATTGTGTGCCTTTATTGGCACCAAGAATCGCAGTGTATTCATCAAAATCCTTGCTTTGGTAAGCAACGATTTTCGAACCTTCATAACGGGAAAACATTGGATGATCTTTACTACCTTTGACATCTTCAGCAAATAGGGCGGTAGAAAATAAAAGAACAATTAAAAAAGAAATTAGGCTTTGCAGAGTGGACAACATTTTCATTTTCAGTTCTCCTTTATTGAATTGAAATATGAGCTGTAATTTCTGAACGACACAATATATTTATTAGGTCGATAATATATTAAATTTGTTGTGAATCCAGATTGAAAAGCCATAAATTTAAAAAATAGTAATTCACGATTTACCTCATATTGAAGTAGCTAAGTCAGCTGACATTCGTAGCGATATATCGCAACCGCCAATACCAAAGCCCAAGAAGAAAGGCGCAAGCAGTTTTGTATCCCAACTTGAAAACTCTGACCTGAGGCCGCTAAACGGCTATGGCAATGGAGTCACGAGAGTCGTTTTTGAGTGTCCTGAAGGTCATGTCTTTAAGCTAGACGCACGCTCATTAGCTAGGTTTCCATTCTGTCCCGTATGTGATCCTGACCGATTTGATGATTACACACTTAGAAGAGTTTAATTATGCCGTTAAAATATAAGGGCTCTGTCCCCTTTAATTCATCGTGTGGCGCCATCATCACTATTAAATTTCATTTTTTAGTTCCTTTTTTTAAAAATTAAAGGGCTTTGGCTCCTTTATTTATTATATAGATACATCAGCTTTTTTCTTTATTAATTAAGGAACGAGGCTTTTATTATTCAAGCGGCTCTTCTTTTTTAAACCATAAGTTACCTGTAGGGATACTATTTTCTAACTTGAATAAACCATTATAGGTGTTTCTACCAAAGAACTGGGTAGCACCATAAGTAAATAAACTTTTTTCTCCTCCTATAAGCCAGAGAAGTTCTAATTCATTTATTTCAAGCCATTCTAATAATTTAGCCTTATTCATAAGAGCATAAGAAGCTCCCTTTTCTTTAAAACTAGGATCATTAAAAACTACTTCTTTCTTTTCATTAACCCATTCTCCAATATTTGTTAACGACCTCGATAACTTCATATCTTCTATAATCTCACGTGCTGGCATATAAAAAGATATAGAACTATCTAGAGAGTAATCATTACTTCCTTTTTCCCACTTATATTGAGAAATAGGAATTAAATATTTAACAGGAATTAATTTTTCATATTTATCAGGATTTCTCCAACCACTCATAAATATACATGACCTATGCCATGGATATTCTCCCCAAAATCCCTCATATCCAGTTGAGGGTGGACTAACAGTATGTGGATCTACTAAATTTTTATTGCCTATACTTTTCTTAATACTTTCAAAATTTCCTTTAGGGACCAATATTGAATTAATTCTAAACCAACCATCAAGCCTTGGATTACTTTTTTCTAATCCTTCATCTTGCTTCTGATCCCAAAACCCTCTTAAAATTATCCAATTT
>JBFIIJ010000305.1:0-3446 GCA_041601315.1 Gammaproteobacteria bacterium | reverse complement strand
GAATTCTTGAATTTCACCTGCGCGTGCTTTTTTGTATATTCCTTTTACATCACGTGATTCACAAACATCGAGTGATGCATTACAAAATACCTCAATGAATTCACCTTCAGCAGCTAATTCTCTTACAATTTTTCTATCTTTAATAAAAGGTGAAATAAATGCAGTCAATACAATGACTCCCGTTTCCATCATTAAAAGACTTACTTCACCAATTCTTCGAATATTTTCGGTTCTATCTTTATCTGAAAAGCCAAGATCTTTACAAAGACCACGCCTAACGTTATCGCCATCAAGAACAAATGTTCTAACTTTGTTTTTATGTAATCTATCTTCTAATGCATGAGCAACTGTAGATTTTCCTGCACCAGACAAACCTGTAAACCAGATAATGACACTCTTGTGACCATTCATTTCTTCACGATCCTTTCGATATACTGAAGGTTCATGCCAAACGGTATTTTTATTTGTTACTTTATCCATTAATGAATTATTTTTATCTACCTATGCAATGATAATCAAAACCCATCGATTTCATTGTTTCTGGTTCATAAACATTACGCAGATCGATAAACACAGGTTGGTTAAGTTTTGATTTAATTAATTTCATATCTAGGTTTCTATACATATTCCATTCTGTCATCAAGATCACAGCATCGACATTATCTAATGTAGCGTAAATATCATCGTAATACTCAACTTCAGAAGGTAATAATGTTTTTGCTTCATGAACGCCTTGAGGATCATGTGCGTTTACCTTGCATCCATTTTCAATCAACTTTGGTAATATAGCCAGAGAAGGTGCATCGCGCATATCATCTGTTTCAGGCTTAAAGGTTAAACCTAAAACAGCTATCGTTTTACCGCTTTCATTTCCACCAAGTGCGCTGCGAATCTTTTTTATCATTCTCGCTTTCTGTGCTTCATTTACTTCAATAACCGCTTCTACAATACGACTTGATACGCCATGTTCCTGAGCAATACGTACAAGGGCTTGTGTATCTTTAGGAAAACAGGAGCCGCCATATCCAGGTCCCGCATGTAAGAACTTACGTCCGATGCGACCGTCCAATCCCATACCTTTTGCAACAGCATGAACATCTGCACCTACTTGCTCACACAGAACTGACATTTCATTAATGAAACTGATTTTAGTTGCCAAAAAAGCATTCGATGCATATTTGATCAATTCTGCGCTTTCAAGATCAGTTGAAAATATTGGAGCTTCAATCAAATTAATAGGCCGATAAAGTTCTCTTAACACTTTTTCTGCACGATCATTTTCTACGCCTATAATAACTCGATCCGGGCGCATAAAATCTGTGATTGCTGCGCCCTCACGAAGAAACTCAGGATTTGATGCAACATCAAAATCAGCATCAGGATTTGTTTCGGCAATAATTCGTTTAACGTTTCTTGCCGTACCAACAGGCACCGTTGATTTATCAACAATCACTGTATAATTTTTCAAGAATGGTGCAATATCTTGCACCGCTTGATAAACATAACTTAAATCAGCATGTCCATCTCCTCGTCTTGTCGGTGTACCTACTGCTACAAAAACAAGATCAGCGTCAGAAATACAATCATTCAAATCATGAGAGAAAGAAAGTCGTCTCTGCTCAACATTTTTTTTAACCAAATCATCAAGACCTGGCTCATATATTGGAATAACACCATCCAATAATTTTTGTACTTTAGTTTTATCGACGTCAAAACAAGTGACGCTAGCACCGAACTCAGCAAAGCAAGTGCCTGAAACAAGCCCTACATAACCACATCCCAACATCGTGACTTTCATTTATTGATTTCCTTTATTAACATCCGTTTTATAAACGATAGAGAATAATATTTTCAGGAGTTGTGCTTCTATCAAGAATACTTTTGATGTCATAAACTATGCCTTCTTTTGATTGTAATAATTCAGATATCAGCTTCCAACCTTGCTGTAAAAAATCACTATGCGGAACAGCAAGAATAACGGCATCTGCTTTTTCCAAATCATCACGCTCTATTAAGTTAAGCTCATACTCATCTCTTACATCCATATTATCAGCGCAAGTATCATAAACCTGAATAGTTACAGGATAATTGCTGAGCTCGTTAATTATATCAATGACTTTTGTATTACGAATATCGGGAACATTTTCTTTGAAGGTTATACCCAGTATTGTAATAACAACTTCATCAAGTTTTTTGCTGCCTTTTTTTAGATTATCTATCAGAGATTCTGCAATATATTTGCCCATACTATCGTTTATCTCTCTGCCTGAAAGAATGACTTGAGGAGCATAACCTAACAACGCTGATTTATAAGTCAAATAATAAGGATCGACACCAATGCAATGACCGCCAACCAAACCAGGCTCAAATGGTAAAAAATTCCATTTTGTACCTGCAGCTTCTAATACATCATGTGTATCAATATTCATACGCTTAAATAGCACCGCCAGCTCGTTCATCAATGCAATATTCAAATCACGTTGTGTATTTTCAATCACCTTGGCTGCTTCAGCCACTTTTATAGACGCGGCTTTATATACACCTGCATCGACAACGGATGAATATATATCAGCTACAATTTGTAATGTGTTTTCATCTTGTGCTGAAACTACTTTTTTTATTGTCTTGAATGTATGTTTCTTATCACCTGGGTTAATTCGTTCGGGTGAATAACCAAGAAAAAAATCTTTGCCGCTAATTAACCCCGACTCTGCTTCTAGAACGGCAGCACATTCATCTTCCGTTGCACCAGGGTAAACCGTAGATTCATATACAACAATATCGCCTATCTTTAGAATTTGACCTACTGTTTTCGATGCTGCTAACAATGGCTTTAAATCAGGTTTTTTATCATTATCTATAGGAGTCGGAACGGCAACAATATGAAAGTCAGCATTCGATAACTCGTTTAAGTCTGATGTAAAAATAATATTAGAAGTACTAAGTTCAGCAGAAGTGACTTCCCCTGTTTTATCTATACTGTCAATAAGCTCAGATATTCTTTTTTCATTTATGTCAAAGCCAATAACGTTTGAAGTCTCACCAAATGCAACCGCGACTGGTAAACCGACATAACCTAAACCTATGACAGAAATATTCCGTTTAACAACATCGTTCATACTTTATAATAGTCCTTGTACCACTTAACAAAACTTTCTATACCTGATTCAATCGAAGTAGAAGGCGAATAGCCTACATAATCAATTAATGCATCAACATTTGCATAGGTGCTAGGTACATCACCAGGTTGAAGTGGCAAATAATTTTTCTTGGCTTTTTTATCGAGGTTCTTTTCAATTAGTTCAATAAAGTACATCAACTCAACAGGAGTATTGTTACCAATATTATATAAACGATAAGGTGCTCTACTAGTAGCAGGCTCAGGTTTATCACTATTCCAATCAGGGTTACTTGTAGCAATATTGTCAGCAACACGAACAACGCCT
>JBFIIJ010000304.1:0-3450 GCA_041601315.1 Gammaproteobacteria bacterium | reverse complement strand
TTTCAGCGACAGCAAAAAAACTAAACATGTCTATGGATCATGTTGTTTTAACCGTTGATCAACATGGAAATACGTCTGCTGCTTCTGTGCCTTTAGCACTAGATGTTGCTGTTAGAGATGGACGCATAAAAGAAAACGATGTTTTATTGCTAGAAGCTTTTGGTGGTGGTTTCACTTGGGGCTCTGTGCTGTTACGTTATTAATATTTTTTAAGAAAAATTAAATGAGTAGTAAATCTAAAGTTGCAGTTGTTTTTCCCGGACAAGGTTCTCAGTCACTCGGCATGATGAATGGTTTAATTGATATTCAACCCGACATTAAGAATATATTCATTACTGCCTCAGAAATATTATCTTATGATTTATTGGAAATAATTACTTCCGACCCAGAAGACAAACTAAACCAAACCGAAATTACCCAACCTGCATTATTGGCAACTGCTTATGCAACATGGTTAATATTAAAAGAACAGTCAGATTTGACACCAACCATTTTGGCTGGCCATAGTTTAGGTGAATACACTGCTTTACTGTGTGCAAACGTTATCTCTTTTGAAGACGCTATTGCATTAGTTGCTGAACGAGGTCGATGCATGCAAAAAGCGGTTCCTGATGGTGTTGGAGCAATGGCAGCAATTCTGGGATTGGATGATGAACAAGTAATACAAGTTTGTGCTGATGCAGCGGAAGATGAAATTGTCTCTGCAGCTAATTTTAATTCTCCAGGACAAATTGTGATTGCCGGACATAAACAAGCTGTCGATAGAGCTATTGAAAAAGCAAAAGAAGTGGGGGCAAAGCGGGCTATGCTATTACCCGTCAGTGTTCCATCTCATTGTATGTTAATGAAACAAGCAGCAGATGAATTTGAAACATCACTAAATAAAGTGGTTTTTAGAGATGCTGAAATACCGGTTTTACAAAATGTAGACGCCAAATCAAAGTTATCATCAGATGACATAAAAGCAGCACTTCTTGAGCAGTTATACAAACCTGTGCGTTGGGTTGATAGTATTCAAAATATGAAAAACATGGGCGTCACAAAAGTTATTGAATGTGGGCCGGGCAAAGTATTGTCAGGTTTAATTAAACGTATCGATAAAACCTTCGAATTATTTTCAATCCAGGATGAAGATTCATTAAAAAAAGCCTTGGGCTAGTTTAAAGAGTAAAACTTATGACTGATCAGTATAAAGACAAAGTTGTTTTAGTAACCGGTGCCAGTCGCGGCATAGGCAAGGCCATTGCAATTAAATTTGCACAGCAAGGGGCATTTGTCATTGGTACCGCAACAACAGAAAATTCTGCAAATAAAATTTCCGAATACCTTAAAGCCGATAATCATTTAGGTGTCGGTCTGGTATTAAATATCGCAGACAAATCTTCTGTAGAAGGCTTTGAAAGCAAACTTAATGAACTTTCTGCGCCAAATATCTTAATTAATAACGCCGGGATTACGCGTGACAATCTTTTAATGCGGATGAAAGATGATGAATGGGAAGATGTCATTAATACTAACCTGACGGGTATGTACAGAGTAACTAAATTATGTCTTCGAGCCATGATGAAAGCGCGTTACGGTCGAATTATCAATATTACGTCTGTTGTAGGTTTATCAGGTAATCCTGGACAAACAAATTATTCAGCGACAAAAGCAGGAATGATCGGTTTTACTAAATCTTTGGCAAGAGAAGTAGGGTCCAGAGGAATCACCGTCAACGCTGTTGCTCCTGGCTTTATTGAAACCGATATGACAAATGAGTTATCTGATGAAATACGCGAAACAATATTGAAGCAAATTACACTGGGTCGATTGGGACAAGCAGAAGAGGTTGCAGCTGTTGCTGATTTCCTGGCATCCGAAAATGCCGCGTATATAACAGGACAAACACTCAGTGTAAATGGCGGTATGTATATGGGATAAAACTATAATTTACTTTAAATATATAATATAACATATTGAATAATAAATAGATTCAAAACGAAGTGTAATCAAACTTGCAAGAAGATTTCATTTCACTAAACTTAGCACACGCAAATTGACCCACAGGGTCACAAGGGAGGAATTGTCCATCATGAGTAGTGTTGAAGAACGCGTAAAAAAAATCGTTATAGAACAACTAGGCGTTAAAGAAGAAGAGGTCACAAATGAAGCATCTTTCGTGGATGACTTGGGGGCAGACTCTCTAGATACGGTTGAGTTGGTTATGGCATTGGAAGAAGAATTTAAGACTGAAATTCCGGATGAAGAGGCTGAAAATATTACTACGGTTAATCAAGCCGTCAGTTACATCAACGCTAATCTTGAATAAGTCATAACTTTTAAAGAACAACTGAGGCCGCGTCATGATATTTTCTGGCGCGGCTTTTTTGGTCATGGAAGATCACGTGCTATTAAGCACATTTCAAAAAAGGATTTACAAATCGACCATTCAAAAATAAATATAAGGTTATATTGAAGTGAATAAGCGACGTGTAGTTGTTACCGGCTTAGGCATGGTGACGCCTGTAGGCAATAATGTTAACGACACCTGGAAAAACATACTTGCAGGTAAAAGTGGTATTGCTCCGCTTGATCATTTTGATACGACTGAATTTAGTACCCGTATTGGTGGTTCAATTCGTAACCTAGAACTGGATGAATACATTCCAAAAAAAGAACAAAAGAAAATGGATCCTTTTATTCATTACGGTCTTGTAGCAGGAATTCAGGCCATTAAGGATTCTGGTATCGAAATTACCGAAGAAAATGCAACGCGAATTGGTGTAGCCATCGGTTCGGGAATAGGTGGATTACCCGGCATTGAAAAAGGGACTAGAGCATTCGATGCAGGCGGACCAAGAAAAGTATCTCCGTTCTTTGTACCGAGTAACATCATCAACATGATTTCAGGTCATCTATCTATCATGTATGGCTTAAAAGGACCAAATTTCGCTATTGTCACCGCTTGTACTACGGGCACACATAATATTGGTGATGCAGCACGTTTAATCGAATATGGTGATGCGGATGTCATGATTGCTGGCGGCGCAGAAATGGCGACATCTACAACAGGCTTGGCAGGCTTTGCTTCTGCTAAAGCACTCTCAAGCCGAAACGACGAACCGGAACGTGCTAGTCGTCCATGGGATAAAGGACGAGATGGTTTTGTTTTGAGTGATGGTGCCGGCGTAATGGTATTAGAAGAATATGAACATGCGAAAAAACGTGGAGCAAATATCCTTGCTGAGCTTTCAGGTTACGGTATGAGCGGCGATGCATATCATATGACTGCGCCTTCGGAAAACGGTGAAGGTGCAGCTTTATGTATGACTAATGCATTAAGAAATGGCAGTATTAATATTGATGAGATTGATTACATTAATGCTCACGGGACTTCAACTCCTGCAGGCGATGTAGCTGAAACTGTAGCTGTTAAACGAGTTTTTAAGGATGATGCAAAGTCATTAG
>JBFIIJ010000303.1:0-3459 GCA_041601315.1 Gammaproteobacteria bacterium | reverse complement strand
GCGATCGTTTTTACGACGGCTTATCAGGATCATGCTTTAAGTGCCTTTGATGCAAACGCAGTTGATTATCTACTAAAACCTATTCGAAAAGAGCGTCTTAAAACCGCTATTGAACGCGCTGCTATTGTTAATCAATCTAAATTAAATTCACTTAAAGAATTTGAAGGCGTGTCTACTGCACGGTCACATTTAAGTGTTCTAATTCATGGAAAAATACAGTTAGTTCCTATTGAAAATATCTATTATCTTAAAGCTGATCAAAAATATGTCACCGCAGCCTGGCCAGGAGGAGAGATATTAGTTGATGAACCACTGGTATCGCTAGAAAATGAATTTAAAAATTACTTCATCCGGATTCATAGAAATGCACTGGTCGCAATAAATCACATTAATAGTTTAAGAAAAACAACTGAAGGAAAACACGTCATTAAATTATCAGACATGCCGATTGAGTTAGATATTAGTCGACGACATCTTCCCGATGTTAAAAAAGCATTCAAACAGCATTAGAAATTTCTCTAGCCGCTGCTAGCAACGCTAAACGCGCGATCACACCATAAGTATAAAAACGATTTTGTCGGCAATCAGTATCCTGTTCTGGTTCCGGAGAAATACAACAATCATCAAATGCCAATGGTTCAAAACGCATCCCGGGCGCATTCAAATTCTGACTGGTAGAACGCTTTTCATGTACACGATAAAAACCGCCAACAACCTGATGATCCAGCATGTAAACTACCGGTTCGGCTACGGTTAGTTCTTTGCCCCAGGTTTCATTCGTATATACACCTTCCTGAATAATTACCTTTGTTACTTTCTGTCCTTCCTTAGTCGTGGCCATCTTGGTTCTTTCTTTTCGATTCAACTCGGCAATCTCATCAACGCTACGTATCGTCATTACGCCCATACCATAGGTGCCAGCATCCGCTTTCACCATAACAAACGGCTCACTATCAACAGCATGTTCATTATACTTGGATCGTATGGCACTCAATAATGATTCGACATTTTTAGATAAACACTCCACACCTTCTCGTTTCATAAAATCTACTTCACCACAATTGCGAAACATCGGATCAATTAACCAGGGATCAATATCAATTAAAGCAGCAAACTCCTGAGTGACTCGTTGATAGTAGGCAAAGTGATTTGATTTCAAACGTGATGACCAACCCAAATTCATCGGTGGAGTTATAGCTTGTTCAATATTATTGAAAATTTCAGGTTTCCCTGTGGCAAGATCATTATTTAATAAAATGAGATCCGGATTAAAATCACTGACAAAAACACGATCCAGCTCTCGTTTTACCGGTTCCAATAAAACGGATTTTGAAGATTCAAGGTCAATTCGAGTCGGACTGTCAATATCAGGCATCAAACTACCAATACGTGTTTCAAAACCTGCCTTTTCTATCATTGATTGAAGACTGGCGAGATTTTCAAGATAAAATAAATTACGTGTATGGTTTTCTGGAATAATGAGAATCTTGTCTATCGGCTGATTAATGTGTTCAACCGCCATTTGAATCGCTTGAATACATAATGCTTCAAAAGCAGGGTTAAGATTATTAAACCCGGCAGGAAACAAATTAGTATCAACTGGTGCAATTTTATAACCCGCATTTCTTAAATCGACTGAAGCATAAAACGGTGCTTGTGTTTCCCGCCAGGCATTTCTGAACCAGGCTTCAATTGCAGCCTGATTATCGAGCATTAAGCGCTCAAGATTCTGAAACGGCCCGGTTAAAGCGGTTTTTAGATGAGGAACTGTCGCGATTTCATTCATAGATTTTTTTAATTACTTTTGATCGTCATAGTAGTACTTACTGTTTCTGACATATAGGGTTAAATTTGCCTAATTCAAGTCTCCCCATAACTGTTGAGCATTACTCAGAGCACTAACAACTGCTGTTTCCGCTCTGAGTATTCTTGGTCCAAGATTAACTGGTATCACATTTTGTTCTATCGCTTCATTCAGCTCTGCATCACTAAAGCCACCTTCAGGACCTATCATCAATGTTAGTTGATTATTATCCACAGAAATAGCGGGCATTGCTTGTTTGCTACCAGGGTGCAAAATCATGCGTGTTGTTAAACTGTCTACAGAAACCAGACTCTCTTTAAAAGAAACTGGACTCATTAGTTCAGTTAAACGAGTTCTACCACATTGTTCTGTCGCGCTAATAATAATATTTTGCCAATGTGAGATTTTATTTTGCACTCGATCATCTTGTAACTTCACATTACTAAACTCTGACATGACCGGGATTATTTTGTTCACGCCAAGTTCAACCGCTTTTTGAATTGAATAATCCATATGTTGGCCTCGAGCAATAGCCAAACACAATGTAATTTTTAATAATGATTCATTATCGATCTGGGATGACTTTGTGACTTCAACTTCAGCATTTTTTTTAGTCAACTCAACAATGACTGATTCAAATTCATTGCCAGAATTATTAAATAGTATAATTGAACTACCTGTATGCATTCTCAGCACATGTGAAAGATGATGAGCCTTGTCACGAGGTACGGAAACCATTTCACCAGGAGACAATGGTAGATCAATAAAAAGCCTTGGAATTCTCATGTTTTTTTTTAGTTTTGACTATCTGCTATGATAATACACTTTATCAATATTCGTTATTTTAAAGGGATTCATGATTAATAATATTAAAAACTATTTCGAAGATTTATTTAAGAATAAAGAAGAAGACATCTCTCAAAAACACACGATTGAACTAGCAAGCGCGGTTTTGATGATTGAAATCAGTTTGGCAGATGATCACATTCATGAAGAAGAACGCCGTGTTATAAATGAGTTACTAAGTCAAAATTTTAATCTGGAACAAAATGAAATCGCTGAATTAATTAAACTGGCAGAAGAAGAAGTTGATTATGCTGTTTCATTACATGAGTTTACTCGACTCTTGAATGACTCACTCTCTATACCGGATAAAATCAATATTATCGAAAATCTTTGGCGAGTAGCCTACGCCGACTCTGTTATCGATAAATATGAAGAGTATTACATTAGAAAGGTCGCTGATTTACTCTATGTTTCCCATTCCGACTATATTCAATCCAAATTAAAAGCAGCCGAATAAGCTCTGTCAGGATTTTGGCTCAAGTAGTAACTGGATTAACTGATCTTCAAGTTCAATACGTGTTGTTAACTCTTCACCTAACATTGATACATCTTGTGGAAAATGATTAAGTTGACGATTTTCATTATCCGGATTGTATTTTTCATCAAATGCCAGCGCGATCTGGGTCGTTTGCTCGATTCGTGGGTATATTTCAATCGCAAGGTCAGAGACAGCCTTTCGTCGCTCTTTGCCTTCAGCGATTCGTTCATATAGACCAAAATGACCGGCAGCAATGTAATCCACTAAAACCTGAACAAACTCTTCAAGATCAGCAACAAGTTGGTCTGACATATTTGTTGAACTGTCTGAT